>JAIRPH010000186.1 GCA_031257135.1 Spirochaetaceae bacterium | reverse complement strand
GAAAATAGACCACGACGCTCCGGCGTTGCGGGAGCCGGAGTTCAAACAAGGTTTTCTGGACTTCGTGGCTAAGGCGAAAAAACGCTTTTCCTTCAAATTATGGAACTTTTGCATTATGGACAATCATATTCATTTTCTCATTAAGCCCGGACCCGATGTATCTTTGTCCAAGATCATGCAGTGGATTAAGTGTAATTTCGCCAAATGGTGGAATAAAAGGCACAATACCAAGGGGCATTTATGGGGAGAGCGGTTCTTTTCACGGATAATCAAGGATGAGCGGGATTTTGAGTGGGTATCGGAATACATTGACGAGAATCCGGTTAAGGCGAAGCTGGTGAAAAAGCCGGAGCAGTGGCGGTTCGGCGGGCTGTTTCATCGGCTGAGGCGGATTTTCGGGCTTATCGACAGCCTCACGGACCCTGTTGCGCTGTTTACCCGAAACGCAAGCCAGACAATATCGGTGTCTGGCACAGGGTAGCAAAGGCAAGAAATAAGATTTGGTGAAGGAAGCCGTTGTTAAGGGAAATGCGGAACATTTTGCGCTTACGTTGAGTTTCTTTTTGCATCTAACGACAACAGCTCTAATGCGGGAAGGGCTGTTTCCCATAGAAATACGTTGTCCCCGTTGTCATGAGGCAATGATAGTCCGAAACGGGAAAAACGCAATGAGACGCAAAATTATCTCTTCCGGGATAGCCGCTTTGGTAAAAATCATGGCGGTCCGAGGCGCAGGCATACAAGATACCGCCGCAAGCATCAAAATCAGCTCTTGAAAACCCTCACTTCAAGCGTATAGCCGTAAAACTAAAGTAAACTCAGAAACAGCCGAGTTTTGGATATATAGTCAGGAACACACGGTTGGGATGGAGTGGAACAATTGCCGGTTGCGGCATAGCATCAGGCGGACCTGCTATTTTTCCAAGAAACGTTTCAACCATTGGAAAGCCTTCAGTATGGCTTTCTATGGGGTATCATACATTCTCAAACATCTCCCAAAATATTATGAATCATTGTTGACAAAGGATAACAAACATACTATAATAAATCAACTTTTATGGAGAAATGACGTGGAGAATCGGTTTAATAAATATCTGCCCAATGTAATAACAATTTTTAGGCTTTCTCTGGTTTTACCATTTTTGATTTTTATTCATGATATTATTGTTTATAATTGCACGAATTTATTTTCCCTGATAATATTCGTCTCAATAATAGTATCTGATGTACTTGACGGATATTTGGCAAGAAAATTACATTGCACATCAATTACCGGCGCAAAACTTGATATTATCTCAGACGCTTTTTATTCGATATCGTCATTGGTTCTTTTTGTATATTTTAAAATTATTCCAGTGTGGTTTCCGATTATTATGGCAATAAAATTATTTGAATTTATTATAACATCGAAAATAATCAAAAACAAATATACATCAAATGTTCATATTATTTTTGATAAAATTGGTAAAATGGCGGTAAATTTTGTAATGTTAATGCCCGGATTATTTGTTTTTAGATGTATAATAACCAATTATAAAATTGCGATGAATATAGCCGTATATTTTGTAACGGTATTATTTATACTATCATTTTTCGTTAGAATGATTTATGTATTAAAGCCAATAAAAAGAAAGTAGCTGTTAGCGTTGTTTGAGGAAGAGGGTGAATATCTTTTCTCGCTGTTCTGAGGTTAATTTCATCTCTGGAGTATCCTGTCATTGCCGATCTCAGAGGGCTTGTATTTTTTACTGAAACGGCGTATGGTTAGGTAGGAGGATTATAATGAAAAAAATAGCCTTAATTTTAGGGGTTATGATATGTGCGGTATATTCAGGATGCTCAAAAAGCGAAACTGCCGGCGGGACCGCTGATAAGAAAACGATGGAATTTGTTATTTGTAACGGAACAGAGATCAAGTCCATTGATCCTAGCCAGATTGAAGGCGTACCGGAGCATCGGGTCTATAAAGCCCTCTTTGAAGGGCTGGTGGGGCATGATCCTAAAACGAATAAGGCGGTTCCCGGAGTAGCGGAAAGCTGGTCCGTCAGTTCCGACGGGACTGCGCTTACCTTCAAGATTCGTCAGGGCGTTGCCTGGAGCGACGGAACCCCTATCACCGCTCAGACTGTTGTGGATTCTTGGCTGTATCATCTCAATCCTAAGACCGGATCAAAATACGCCTATATGCCGGGGATGGTGGTGAAGGGGGCGGACAACTACAATACCAAAGGCGGCAATCCTTCGGACGTGGCAATCCGGGCGGTAGACCAGCATACGTTTGAAGTAACTTTAGTGGGCAATGTTCCTTACGCTATAGATATGATGGCTCACTACGCTTTTTCTCCTCTTCCTATACATATTATTGAGAAATACGGCGCGGACTGGATTAAACCCGGAAACATTGTAAGCAATGGTCCTTTTGTACTTCAGGAGTGGAAGCCTAACGATAGGCTTGTGGTTGTCCCTAACGATAAATATTGGAATAAGGCGAATGTGTTCCTTACGAAGATAACGTTTCTTCCCATCGAAGACAGCAACACCTCGTATCAGGCTTTTAAAAACGGCGAAATCGACTGGAGCGCGTATCCGCCTCTGACGCTTATAGACGAACTTAAACTCCGCAAAGATTTCCAAGTATCGACTCAGTTGGGGTCATATTTTTACTATGTGAATACCCAGCATCCGATTTTGAAGGACCCTCGGGTTCGCAAAGCCTTATCCATGTCCATTGACCGGCAGGAATTGATTGATCGAGTGGTGAAGGGAGGGCAGATTCCGGCGTTTGCCTTAGCGCCGCCGATTGGGGAATATAAGCCCGCTACGGGTACGGGATACGATATAGCCGCGGCGAAGCAGTTTTTGGCTGATGCCGGCTATCCAGACGGTCAAGGATTCCCGACCATTACGATTATGTATAACACCTTAGACACCCATAAAATCATCGCCGAGTATCTTCAGCAGGTATGGAAGAATAATCTAGGCGTTAGTATATCGCTCCAGAACCTCGAATGGGCTACGTTTTTAGAGGAACGCAAATCGAGCCGTATGGAGCTTGGTCGGGCGGGCTGGGTTGCCGATTATCCTGACGCTCAGAATTTTCTGGACCTGCTTGTTTCCGAAGGGGGCAACAACGACGGGCATTACAGCGATCCTGAATACGACGGGCTGATTCGGCAGGCGGCGGCTATGCCGGGCGGACCTCAGCGGGATGCGGTATTGCGGCAGGCTGAGGAAATCGCCGTTACCCGCGATCAGGCGATAATCCCTATTTACTACTATGTGTCTCAGAACCTCATCGATCTCGACAAGTGGGACGGATGGTACGCCAATCCGCAGGATGTGCATCCCTGGGTCGGCATCAAGCGGAAGTAAGGAGGCGGCGGGATGGGACGGTTCGTATTTCGGCGGTTTATCAGTATCATTCCTACGATGTTTGTCATCGCCACCTTGAGTTTCTTTATGATACGAGCCGCTCCGGGAGGACCTTTCTCAAGCGAAAAGGAAGTGCCTCAAGCGGTGCTTGAAAATCTGCTTAAAAAGTATCACATGGATGAAAGTCTTCCTAAGCAGTACCTCCGGTTTTTAGGCGATATAGCCCGGGGAGATTTGGGTCCCTCTTTCACCAACAAAGATTTCACGGTAAACCAGCTTATCAGCGCGAGTCTGCCTAATTCCATCATTCTGGGGCTGACGGCTCTTTTCATCGCCTTGATTTTAGGGGTGAGCGTGGGTATTATTTCCGCCCTGCGGCAGAATTCCCTCGCCGATTACGGCGCGATGTCCTTAGCGGTAACGGGAATTTCGGTTCCGCTTTTTGTGGCCGGTCCGGTTTTCATGCTGATCTTTGCGGTCTGGCTCAAATGGTTGCCTACTTCCGGGTGGATTACCGGCAGAAACGGCTTGCTGACGCTGATTCTGCCCGCGGCGACGCTGTCTATGCCCTATTTCGCCTACATCGCCCGGCTTTCGCGGGCAAGTATTCTGGAGACCCTCCGGTCTGACTATGTGCGTACGGCCCGGGCGAAAGGGCTGTCTATGCCGACGATCATGTTTAAGCACGTGCTTAAAGGCGCGCTTCTTCCGGTGGTGAGCTATCTGGGACCGGCTTGCGCGGGCATTGTAACCGGCTCGGTGGTGGTGGAGAGTATTTTTGCCATTCCCGGGCTTGGCACGTTTTTTGTGCGGTCTGCTTTGAATCGGGATTACACGCTCATCATGGGGACGGTCATTGTTTACTCGTTAATCCTGATTCTGATGAATTTCGTGGTAGACCTTATCTACGGATTTCTTGATCCCCGGATATCCTATAAATAATGAGGAAAGCTATGCAAAAGGAATTTTTACCTTACAATGTAGTGCGGAATAACGCTTTAAAGTTGGCTCACCGTATTTACCGCGGCGGATTTATCCCGGATGTGATCTATGTGTCTCTTCGGGGCGGGGCGTATCTTGGGAATGTGATAAGCGAATATTTTAAGGTAGTCCGCAAGAGCGGGCGGCCGGTCTATTATGCCGCGGTGGTTGCCCGGTCCTATACGGATGTCCGGCAGGCGGAAAAAATTATGGTTGAAGGCTGGACCTACTCGCCGGAGCATCTTCGTATCGGCGATAAGGTATTGCTGGTAGACGATATTTTCGATACCGGACGTACTATCAATCATTTGGCGAATATCATTCTTACCAGGGGCATCCCGCGGCAGGACCTTAAAGTTGCGGTTCATGATTACAAATATGTTCATGACAAACCGGAACAGCTTCCCATTCAGCCTGATTATTGGTGCCGCAAGCATGATGCCTCTCTTCAGCATGAGGAGACTTGGATTCACTATATGAGCCACGAACTGGTAGGTTTAACCGGAGAGGAATTGGAAGCCAACTATTTTGCCCAAGACCCGGAATTACGTCCTGTCCTTGATATGATGCAGTGAGCGCGTATGAAACGATATTGGGTTATAGCCTTTTGTTTGCTTCGGAGCGGTTTATTTTCTCAAGTCATGTCCCTTGACGAAGCTATACAGACCTCGGCTCGGTATCTCGAACAGAATATGGCTAAGGGCGTAAAAGTGGCTGTCCTCAATTTTACTTCCCCGTCGGAGCGGGTTTCAGATTACGTTATCGAAGAACTCGCCGCGGCTCTGGTAAACGGCAAGCATCTGATAGTCGTAGACCGGCGGGATATTGACCTCATCAGGAAAGAGATGGACTTCCAGCTTTCCGGCAATGTGAGCGATGAATCGGTCAAGCGGATCGGGGTGATGCTCGAAGCCGACTCGATCATATCCGGTTCTCTGGCGGATATGGGGAGCAGTTATCGTTTCAGGGTAAACGTAATAAATGTGGAAACTGCGGTGCTTGAAGCGTCTATACCTATGACGGTGAGCGGCAGAGACCAGCAGATTTATTTTCTCTTGACCGGTAAACGCTCCGCTCCTCAGCCCGGCGCCGTCCAGCCTGCGGAGGCAATTCCCCAAGAAGTCCTTCCCGGCAATATGGTGCGGATTCCGGGCGGAACGTTTATGATGGGAAGCCCCGGATCGGAGCCTCGGCGCAACAGCGACGAAATCCAGCATCAGGTAATCATAGGCGGATTTTACATAGGGAAATATGAAGTAACTCAACAGGAGTATGAAAAGGCGATGGGAACCCTGCCGGCAACCCGGTATCAGGGACCGAATCTGCCGGTAGAAAATGTAAGCTGGTATGACGCTATAGAATACTGCAACCGCCGGAGCGAATCTGAAGGACTGACTCCGGCATATATCATTGATACAGCCAGAAGCGATCCGAATAACCTCGGCGGCGACGATTCGGTCCGATGGACGGTGACATGGAACCTTCGCGCCGACGGGTACCGCCTGCCTACCGAAGCGGAATGGGAGTACGCCTGCCGAGCCGGAACATCTGGTCCTTTCAGTACCGGCACGACCATCACCACCGCTCTGGCAAACTATGACGGAAATTATCCCTACAGCAATAGTCCAAAAGGAACCTATCGAGATAAAACCGTTCCTGTAGGGAGTTTCGCTCCCAACCCATGGGGACTCCATGATATGCACGGAAACGTCCGGGAATGGTGCTGGGATTGGTACGGACCTTACGGCGCGGGGCTTCAGAATAATCCCGCCGGTTCTGTTTCCGGTTCCGCCAGAGCAATACGAGGCGGAAGCTGGTACACCGAGGGACAAGACCTGCGATCCGCAAACCGGAACAGCCTTGCCCCTTCATATCTGAGCGGCGACCTGGGCTTTCGGGTGGTACGGTCTCTTTTCTAGGATTATCCTTGCGCGCCGATTAACGGCGGAACAGCTCTAGCGTTTTAACCGGGGGCGCGGGTTTTCGGGTCATGCCGAATTGCTGGTAAAAAGCCCGCGATATGGTTATTCGCGGGCATTATGAAACCGTGAGCCTAGTCTTTAGGAAGTTTGTCGTAGACCATATTGACAAAGTCTATTGCGGATTTCCGTATCTGGATTACGTCAGCATCCGGGAGGGATGTACTGCAATCCAATACCAGGTATATGACAGCCGATTTTTTCTCAGCTTTTGTCTCTACTGTACCGTCCGGAGCATATTCGCTGTTTGCCTGCCAGTTTGATTGACCCGGTTCAATAGCCCATTGCCGGACATTTTCCTTGAGCCAATCTTTGTTTTCGAGGAGTTTCGGATCAACGCCTTCCAGACCGGTAAAGGTATAGACTATTTGGAGAGACTTATCTTGTATGCCTTCTACGCTCTGTCCTGCGCTGGAACTCAACCCTCCATAGGTGATGTTTGTTAAGACATATTTACCATTGACTCTCGATACTTCTCCCTGCAAATACTTTTGAGAATTAGTCGCTAAGGCGCCGTCGTTCCCGCGAGCTTTAGGAACATCAAAGGTCATTCGTAATTTGGTTCCTGACGAATATCCCGTGGTTAATACTTTAAAGTCCGTATTTATCTGATAAAGGACAAGTTTCTCCGTAATTTGCCCAAAGGCTTGGTTTAACGCATTGACGTTCTCTATTGGATAGTATTTGCCGGTCTTGGAGGCAAGTTTTTCCATGTTAGAGGTAAACGTGGGTTTGTCGTTCTGGTTGATGTCATTGCCCATTAGCCCCACCGAATAAGAGACAATATCTTTGCTTCCTATTTTCCGGGTTTCCAGCTGGGTCTGCACATAGGTCAAGTATTCTCCCCGGGGCTTATCCCCGAAATCCTGCCTTTCCAATATCGGCTGACCGGGATTGGTTGAGTTGTTATCAAGACCGTCGGTAAAAATTATCGTGTTCACCGTATCAAGATTAGCAGGGAAGTTTGAAACATTGGCGGTAAGGTTTGCGAGCGCTTTATGAGCCGCATAGTATAAGGCGGTTCCTTGGACTCCTGCTTTCGCGTATTTTTTGTCCAGTATATCCAACAGCTCTTTTTTTCCGCTCTCGTCTAAATAGATGGGACGACCATTGCTTAAATCTTCCGCGGTATTTGCAAAGGAAATAATCCCGATGTAAACGCCTTCTTTTCCGGTTCCTTTCGGGTTGCTTACCGCAGTCGAGCTGGTTCTAGGAACTGCCGCGCCGCCGGGACCGGAAACCACCTCGCCTTCGCATATAATCGTTTGGAAATTACCCGCAATAAGCGATCCTCCGAAGAAAGCGCCCCCAAATATTCCCGTAAACAGAGGGATAACAGTGGGTTCGCGATCAGGATTACCGCCGTCGTTCCTCATATCCTGATAATTTTTATCATTGATAGCATCCACGGCGATACCGGTCAAAGCTCCTATACCGGCGCCGAGCGCGGTAGCCGCAAGCGGAAACACGACTTGCCAAATTGAGAACTTGCCTTTCATGGTGATATTTCGGACATCTACATCAGGACCGTATTCTTTCTGCGCCTTTGCAAGCAATTTTTCGTAGGCTCTCTTTTTAAGTCCATCTTGGGATGCGATATGGAACCACTGCATCGAGGCGAAGGCATCGCTTACCTTGCCCAGAATTTCAAGACGCGTCTCTTCCGAGGCGGATATAGATTTATCCGTCAGCGAAATGCAGGAACCGGTTTGGAATATCAACGCCGCGCTGAGTATCCCCGCTATAAAAGAATTACGTTTCATTTGAAACCTCCTTTTTACTTATCTGGAATCTAAAATAACATATAGTTATAATATATATAAAAGTATAACATACCGTTCATTGCGTCAATAGCCGCGATCATTAAATTTTATATAGTAGAATAAAAATGGCATCGTTAAGGAAGATATTAGCCGCAAATATAAAGGCTTACCGGAATGAGCTGGGGCTGTCTCAATCGAAATTGGCGTATTTGGTGGACACCGCGCCTAACTATATTGCGATGATAGAGGGTGAAAAACGATTCCCTACTGATACCATGCTGGAAAAGATAGCCGACGCGCTTAATCGAGAGTCTTTTGAACTGTTTGCCGTTGAACCCATTAGAAAACGCTGGCAGGAAGAACTATTAGCTGAATTGGCGGTTTTTATTTCAAATAAATTAAGCTGTTTATCGGAAAAAGAGCGTAAAACCGAATATCTCACCTCCTGACCATGTTTTGAGCCTATCCTACCAGCTCTAGCGTTTTAATATCTGCTGGCGTTCCTTTTCGGCTTCAAGGTGCATGAGGTTAAGCTGTTCCATAACGGCGTCCGCTACGGCTTGTTTTTTATCCGCTATGCCGGTAGCTTCGGCTTTGGCGCGAACCGCGTTTCTGAATTCGGTACAGGAAATCACCGGACCTGCGGTACATCTGACAACATCCGTACTGATATAATCATCCAGCATATTTCCCGGACGCAGATGGAGGATTTCTCCATTTATCGCCACACAGCACATATAATCGAAGGTCTTGATATAGGAATCGATTTCCCGGACTCCTTTTTTGGTACTCTGATCCCAGGGGCGATACCGGGTCCCTGAAGGAAAAACTAAAATGAGTTTACCCTGATGTTTCACCTCAAGGAGCGTTTTCATAGCCGCCCGGTTAATAGCGTTACTGCGGACTATTTCCGTCCGATCTTTTTCCGCGTCTAAGCCCTGAAGGGACCGGCTTGGATAAATCACGATTCGGGTATAGGCGCCGCTGAAAGCCGCTACGGTAGGACTCGATTCATTGAGTTTCATCCCTGCAATAGCCACTATTGCGTCGGCTGTTTCCGCGCCGCCCGCCTCTTTTCGTAATAGATATGAAAAAATCGGCAGGTCTAAGTTGCTGTAATGCTCCAACAGCAACAAACAAGACTTTCCCGACTGAGCTAATCGCAACAACTCATATAGATACGCTCTGCCGCCGATACCGGAACCGGGAAGGATTAACGCGGTAATGATAGTATCTATCAGGGGTACGATTTCCTTCTGTCCGGTTTGATATACATTGTGTTCAGTTACTATCGTCGATGTTTTTGAGCGTACCGATACTTCTTTGATGACATCCCGAAACATGACGCTTAAGGTTTCCATTTTTTCAGTATAAGCATCTTTTCAAGAGTATGTCAAATATAATATGATTAGAGCAGTTATGAGTATATTTGAGGCTATTATTTTGGGCGCGGTTCAAGGGCTTACCGAGTTTTTGCCGGTGAGCAGTTCGGGACATTTGGTGTTGCTTCAGAAGATATTCCGTATATCTGAACCGGTTCTCTTTTTTGACACTATGCTTCATCTTGGCACGCTGGTTGCGGTATTTGCGGTTTTGCGGCAGGATATTTGGAAACTGCTCTGTAAACCTATTCAGCGGCTTACGGGGCTTCTTATTTTGGCAACCATACCGACCGTTATCATCGCCCTCCTTTTTAAGGATGCGATTGAAGAAGCCTTTACCTCGGGGGCATATTTAGGGTTTGCCTTTCTCGGTACTGCGGCGGTTCTGATCGTTTCTGATCGGCTGTCCCGGAATTCCATGAAAACCAAGAATGAGTATACCATGAATTGGACGAACGCCCTTGTTATCGGTATTCTTCAGGCAATAGCCATTATACCGGGGGTTTCCCGTTCAGGGTCTACGCTTTCGGGGGCGTTTGCTTGTAAACTGAATCGGGATTTTGGGGCGCGGTTTTCTTTTCTTCTCGCTATTCCTGCGATTCTCGGAGCTTTGGTATTCCAGATAAAGGACCTTTTTCAGGCGGATTCAGGCGTTGCCATTGATCCGATGCCCTATGCCGCCGGAACGCTTACCGCTGGAATAGTGGGTTTTTTTTCGGTTAAACTGATGCTTACATTGGTCCGAGAACATGGGCTTTGGGGGTTTGGTCTCTATGTAGCGGTTTTGGGTATTCTGGTATTGACCGATCAGTATTTAATTCATTGTTTTTTTTAATGAAAAGAAGTCCGATCCTCGCCGTATCCGTTCGGCGTCGATTATGTCTGACACCCGGAATTACATATCCGCGATCCGCTGACTTCCGCGATAGAGCCGGTCGTTGATAGCTCTTCCTAATCCCTGCTCTGGAACCTGCTCCGCATGAATCGCCGAAAGCCCCAGATTATCCAGTTCATGGAGCAGAGAGAAAAGACGCGCCGCCCCTTCGGTAAGGCTTCCGGTTTCGGAAAGGGTCTGAATACGGGGATTGGCGGCATCCTTTTGCATCCCCTGAGATTTCAGCCATATATCCCGGGACTTGCCCTCGAAAAAGAGATACCCCTCTGAAGGGCTATAGGGCGGGCTTATTATATCGTGCAGGATAAGACGGGTCTGCGGGGCGTAGTGGCTCTTGAGTTGTCCGGGCGAAGCGGGGGCGTTGGCGGAGAAACCGGCGGTTTCCACAGGACCCACAATCGCCTCGATGCGTTCTTGAGGCGTTCCCCCGGGACGGAGAATCCGAGGGACGCCGCGGGTAAGGTCTAGCACCGTAGATTCTATGCCGATATCCGCGGTTCCTCCGTCGAGAATCATATCAACCTGATTTCCCAGTTGTTCCCGGACATGATCCGCCGTGGTGGGGCTAAGACAGCCGAAAAGATTCGCGCTGGGAGCCGCTATTGCCCGGGTGGAAAGGCGAATCAAGGCTTGAGCCGCAGGATGAGCCGGAAAGCGGATCGCCGCGGTAGGCAGTCCGCTGGTGGCTAAATCGGGAACTTCCGGCGTTTTGGGCAGGATCAGGGTCAGCGGTCCGGGCCACAGCCGCTGGCACAACGTCTCCGCCTGATGCCGCGCTTCCGGCGTCAAGGCAGAGAGAGCCGCTACCCGTTCGAGGTCTCTCATATCGGCGATGTGGATAATCAGCGGATCGAACCGGGGACGCCGTTTTACCGCAAAGACCTTAACCAGCGCAGTAGGATTAAAGGCGTCAGCCCCAAGGCCGTACACGGTTTCCGTTGGAAAAGCCACCAGTCCGCCGGCGGCGATGATTTTCGCCGCTCTTGCTATATCCATTATATCCAATGCCGCCGTTTGAAAAAAATCAGCATCCCCGCGACGATCAGAATCATAACGCCCCACACAATAGGATAGGCGTAAGGATAGCCCAGTTCCGGCATAAAAGCGAAATTCATGCCGTATACGCCGACGATAAAGGTCAGCGGTATAAATATGGTTGAAATGATGGTCAGCACTTTCATCACCTTATTCATGCGGTTAGAGAGAGCCGACAGGTTTACTTCCATTACGCCGGAGAGAATTTCCCGGTAATTTTCTACTGTTTCAACCGCCTGCATTACATTGTCTTGGAGGTCTTTGAAAAAAGGTTCCAGTTCGGGATTGATCAGATCGGAATCCGGCGGGAGGAGGGTTGTGAGGCTTTCCCGAAGGGGCCAGATAATCCTTCTGATTTTAAGGAGAATCTGCTTTATCCGCTGAAGATCGGGAATCAGCGCGGCGTCGTTTTCATCGAGCGCCCGGTCTTCAAAGTCCTCAAGTCTTCCGCCCAAAGTATCCAGCGCGGAAAAATAAGTGTCCACCACCGTATCCATAAGCAGATATGCGAGATAGTCAGCTCCCATTCTTCTGGTTCGTCCGATGTTGTTGAGAATCCGCCGCCGAATCCCGTCAAAACTGATCCCCGAACTCTGCTGGAAGGTGATAACCGTATCTTTCGTCAAAATGAGACTGATTTGAGCGACTTCCGGCTCGGCATCCGCTTCGTCCCGCAGGCGCGCTTCTTTAAACGTGATGAAAAGATAGGTATCGAATTCTTCCGCTTTAGGTCTCTGCTGGGTATCAAGAATATCTTCAACCGTTAAAGGATGAATACCGAAGCAGTCGATTAACGGCGTCAGCAGATTCCCGTCTCTTACGTCCTTTACTTGTATCCAGGTAATTCCTCCGGTATTCCGATAGGGTAATAATTCTTCCATCGTATCGGCGGTTTTCAGCCATGCGCCTATCGGATCGTACCCAATGATAGAAAACTCCATACCCTAACGATACCGTATCGGCGGGAGGCGTATCAAGAGTCTTCCTAGATTACCGGAGAACTCCCGCAAAGGCTCCGTACTTGTACAGAGTAGAAAAAAATATTCTCCCGAAGGCTCTGTACTTGTACAGAGTAGAAAAAAACATTCCCGCAAAGGCTCTGTACTTGTACAGAGCGGAAAAAAACATTCTCCCGAAGGCTCTGTACTTGTACAGAGCGGAAAAAAACATTCTCCCGAAGGCTCTGTACTTGTACAGAGCGGAAAAAAACTTGTACAGAATAGAAAAAAACATTCCCGGAGAGCTTGCGGGAGTTCCCGTGCCGGCGGGAGGCGTATCAAGAGTCCGCCGAATTCGGCGGGTTTTTCCGCAGTAATGCCGGAAAAACGCCGAAACATAGAGATATGAAACCGATAGAAACTTGTACAACCGGGATTGTGGGGCTTGGGCTTATGGGCGGGGCGTTCGCGCTGGCC
>JAIRPH010000058.1 GCA_031257135.1 Spirochaetaceae bacterium | reverse complement strand
TTCGCGTTCCCGATGACCAGCGCGTACTTCTCCTGCGGGAAAACCCCAACCGTACCGGCAAAAACCAAAATCAGCGCAACCAAAGTCCGCATATATTTCTCCTTAAAAGCGAGTATACGCCCTCAGCGATAGGCGGTCAAGAAAAGGTCTCTGCCCAGCTAGAGTAATGAAACGGTTACTGTTGCCCAAGCCCCGGCTTCGGGATACAATGAGAATATGACCATAGAACAAACGGTAGAGATTCCCCCCAGCCGCAGGCTGACGATTGAGGTTCCCCGGGAAATACCCCCGGGACGAGTTACCCTTACCTTCACGCCCGAAGGAGAAACCCGCCCGGGCGGGTCCCGGGATACCCCGGAGTACCTCCGGCGCAAGGCCCTGGCGGAGCAATCCATGGACTTCATCAACCGCAACGCCGAATGGCTCAACCGGCAAATGGAGGATACGCTTAAAGACCAAGTCGATATGTTTGAACTTGGCTCGCCTTTTACCGAAGACGACTTCGTTCTGCCTTGTACCGAGGATAAACCTTGAAACGGGGGGAATTGTACCGGGTTTACCGGGGTTCCCGCTATGACCCGAAGGATTACCGGACCTACCTTATCGCGAGCCGTCAGGAGTTGATCGATAATACCTTTTCCAGCGTCATCTGCGCCCCGGTTCATTCCCTCTATGGTGAGGTTGACACTCAAATTGAGATCGGCGTCGAGGAAGGGATGAAGCAAGACAGCGCGATCTTCTGCGATGAATTGCTTAGTATTCCCAAATCCCTGCTTACCAACTATGTCGGCTCCCTTTCGGCGGACAAAATGGAAGAAGTGAACGCCGCTCTTCGTATTGCCTTGTCGGTCTGATCTCATTTTGCGGCTTTTCCGGCAAGCCGCGCCTTGCAGGGTTTGCCGCGCAACCAAAGTCCGCATATATTTCTCGTTAAAAAGCGAGTATACGCCCTCAGCGATAGGCGGTCAAGAAAAGGTCTCTGCCCGCCGCGTCAGAGCCGCTCTGACGCGTAGGTTAGAGGGTCTCTACCCTACGCGTTAGAAGGTCTCTAACCGCCGCGTTAGAGGGTCTCTACCTTACGCGTTAGAGCCGCTTTATCCCGCCTCCTCGGACTTAGTAGTCCCGACCCGCCGGACTACTAAGTCCCGACCTACTGGACGCGCACGTCCAAGCTGACGGGACATCCGGTTTGCTTACGCCGCGGTTAAGGGCTTGTCCCGGGATTTAGCGGTCGGCAATTTTATATATTCCTTCTTTCGCCGCGATTAGGGACTCTTTTTCCAGAGCCTGTAAGGTTTTCAAGAGGGCTTCCGGGGACATACCGGTACGGTCGGCAAGCTCCTCGGCGGTGGCGGGTCCCTGAAACGCCAGAGACCGAATTACCGCGCCCCGGCGTTGGCGGAATGAACCCTCAAAACGGCTCTGCTTGGTATAGCCCGCGCTTTTCCGATTAGGGTTGCCTGCGGTTTTCTTTACAAGCGCGCCGTAATCCATAAGCGCCCAATACCACTTCCGGGGATTTTGCCGGTTTTCTTCCAACGCCGCCTCAAGAATAGGGAAAATCTCGGCGTCCTTCACCGCGGATCGGTCTGAAAAAAAGAAATCAATGACCGCGGATCGGATATTGGTCTCAATGAAGACCGCAGGATAGTTATAAGCGAAACAAGCGACCGCTCCCGCGGTATAGGAGCCGACTCCGGGAAGACGGCGCAAATCCTCCGGCGTTTCGGGCAGGACGCCCGCGTATTCCTCGGCGATAATTCCGGCGCAGTCCTTCACATACCGGCATCGGCGGTTGTAGCCGAGACCGCTCCACTCCCGAAGGGCTTCCTCCAGAGACGCCCGGTTTAAGGCTTCGGGAGTAGGCCACCGGCGCATCCACCGCTCCCAGTATGGGATAACCCGCTCGGTCTGAGTCTGCTGAAGCATGAATTCCGAAACCAAAATCCCCCAGGGATCAATGCGCTCCCGCCACGGAAAGGCTCTAACTGGGACGCGGTATACCGCGTCCTGAAACAAGGACAGGTCTCGCACCATGCGGGGTCAGCGTATTTTCACTTTGATTTTATCGATTATCAGCGCGGCGATTTTCGGCGGGGTGAGTTCGTCAGTGTCGATGATGAGGTCTGCAAAAGCGTACTCGTCGTTGTCGATGCGGTACATCCGCAGGAAACGCTCCCGATCCTGCCGATCCCGCTCCGCGGTGAAAGCCGCAACCGATTCAAAGGTTCCTCCTTCCCGCTTCATGATCCGCTCCGCTCTGACTTCGCTTGCGGCTTTAAGGTACACCTTGAGGTCCGCTTCAGGAAGCATCCAGATTGCCAGCCGGGAACCGAGGACACAGCCGCCGTTTTCCCGGGCCAGCGCGACCTGCCGAGTATCCACTTCTTTATCCCAAGACTCGTCGGTTGCGGCAAGGTCGAGCGTCTCTTTGAAGTCCATCCTTTTCTCGGCGGCGAGGTTCCGCATGGTAAAATTGATAAACCGCAATCCCAGGGCTTCGGCGACGAGCCTGCTTACGGTAGAGTTGCCGCATCCGCTTTTCCCTGAAACCGCGATCCGCGCGGCGTTTATTGTTTTACTCATATATTTCCTCCTTATTTAGGGCTATTCCACATTCCGCAGTTGTTCCCGGATGTTTTCGAGGGCGTCTTTCATGGCTACTACCGCCCGGCTTACTTCCAGAATCGGGGTCTTCGAGCCGATAGTATTAATTTCCCGGTTTATCTCCTGACAGAGAAAGTCCAGCTTCTTTCCCGGGCCCGGGTTGCGCTCTATTTCAGCCCGGAATTCCGTCAAGTGCGCGGAAAGCCGGGAAACCTCTTCAGCTATGGTATACTTCATCAGGAGGACTGCGGTTTCCGCCAAAATCCGGTTTTCATCAATATCTTTTTGCAGTTCCATGAAACGGGTTTTCAGATTTTCTTTAATCGAGGCTTCGAGAGCCGGGATGTGAGACGCGATAACCCCGGCCGCATCTTCGAGCATCCCAATATGAGCGAGAATATCCGCTTCGGTGTGCTTCCCTTCCCGGCGGCGGTCTTCGTCAAACTGATCCGCCGCGATCCGCAAAACCGGCTCAATCCTATCCCAAAAGGCTTGAGCTTCTTTCGGCTTTTCAATCTCCAAAACCCCTTCCAGCCCCAAAAGAAGCCCTAGACTCGGCTTTTCATGCAGTCCCAGCGTCTCGGTTAGGGTCTTAATCGCCTCAAGATAAGCCGCAACCGCGCCCCGATTCACGGAAACCGAAAACGGCGAATCATGCTCCTTAAGATGAATGTTTATTTCCAGCTTGCCCCGGCGGAAACGCTCCGCCAGATACCGCCGGATTTCATGATCCAGAGCGGAAAGCTGAGAAGGCAGATTCACCGTCATTTCCAGAAACCGGCTGTTATACCCCTTAATTTCTACGGAAAAGGAAATATCCTCATCCTGCTGTTCCCGATACCCGTAGCCGGTCATGCTTTTCACGATACGGTTCCTCCCCGCCGCTCCATGAGCGCTTTGCCGAGTTTCCAGTTGTCTCCGGCTCCCATAGTCAGGAATAGGTCTCCGGGACGCATCATGTTTTTAAGCGTAGCCGCCGCGTCTAAGGGTTCTTCCGCATAATATACCTTATCCCTAAGAGCTTTGGCCTTTTCAAAAAGGTCTTTCCCGGTAATACTGCCGGTATAGACTTCCCGGGCGGAGGCGTAAATCTTATGCAGAAAGAGGATGTCCGCTTTCTCAAAACTTGCGGCGAAATCGTCAAGAAACGCCGCGGTTCTGCTGTAGGTATGAGCCATAAAACTAACCACAAGCCGCCGGGAAGGATAAAAATCTTTTAGAGCTTCCAGCGTAACCCGTATCGCGGTAGGATGATGCGCGTAATCATCCATAAACAAGATATGATCTACTTCTCCTAGAATTTCAGACCGCCGCTTACTGCCCTTAAAATCTTCCATTGCCCAGCGCACTCGTTCCCGGCGTTCAGGGTTCCATTCCTGCCGTTCAGCCTGCATCAGCGAATCGGTTAGCGCAAGAGCCGCGGCCGCGTTCAGCGCGTTGTGCCGTCCCGGAATCCTGAGTTTCAGGTCTCCCGGAAATCCGGCGACTTCCAGTATGACTCGTTCTTCCTCGACCCGATAAGAAGTCACCTTGAATGTTCCGTCCGCGGTAAAGCCGTAGGGAGTAAATCTAACGCCCCGATCTTCCCGGCGCAGAGTTTCGGCGACTTCCAGAGACCCCGGATTATCGGCGCAGTAGATGAGTTCTCCGCCGGAAGGCAGTTTCCTGCCGTACTCCAGAAAAGCGTCTCTGATAGACTCGTAAGTAGGATAATAATCCTGATGATCCGGCTCTACGCCGGTCAGCACGATGCGCCGAGGATGAAACGCAAGAAAATGCCGGCGATATTCGCAGGTCTCCGCGACGAAGTATTTGTTTCCGAGGGTCAGGGTAGAGTGTCCCCTGAAAACGCTGACCCCGCTCCCCGCGAGAATCTGAGCCGGCAGTTTCGCCGCCCGGATTAGCGTTCCGGCTATGGCGGCGGTAGTAGTTTTCCCGTGGACTCCGGCAATGCCGGAGGAATCAAACTCAGCGGAGTAGGCTCCCAAGGCGTCGGTATATTTTAAGATAGGAAGATTCCGGCGTTTAGCTTCAGCCAGTTCCGGGTTAGTTTCAAAAGAATATGCCGCCGAATAGATTACCACGTCAACGTCGGCAGGGATGTGTTCCGCCGCAAAGGACTCAAAGTAAGGAATATGCATCGCTTTGAGAATATAATCGGTATAAAACGCCTCGGCTACGTCAGAGCCGGAAACCTGTACTCCGGCGTTATGCAGTAATTCCACCAGAGCGCACATTCCGGTCCCCTTAATGCCGATACAGTAGGCTTTGGACCCTTTCTTAGACAATAACGCCTCAACCATACTATAGAGTACTCTGTTATGACTTTTTTTGCAATACATAGAACATGGCGTATCTTCTGTTTTTTATCTCTTTTTACTCCTTAAAATGAAGATATGAAAAATGTTCCGGGATATGGGAATCGTATGATCCGTGTTCGTTGAGCGCCCAGCCGACGCTTTCATCGAAGGTCTTGCCGTGAAACCGGAGGCTCTCAAAGCGGAAAAACGCGGCTCTCAGGATGTCCCCGTCTTTAGGCGGAAAACTCCTGCTTGCGTACAGCTTCTCTATGCCTTTCCAGGGAAAGGCAAGCTCAACGGTCCAGCCCTTGTCTATATGAGACGGCTCGTTAAGCTGTCCGTCAATTTTGACCGCGGTTTGCAGTCCGGGGAAGTCGTAGTCCATAAAAGCCCACCGTTTACCCCGAGGATGTATGCCGTACCGTCCGGGGTCTTGGAAGCCGCCCAGCACATCCACGTTCCGGCTATAGAGATCAAATTCCGGCGTATCGAACCGGCTTCCCCGCTTTAGCGCATCCTGATAGATAAACAGCACCTCATAGACGGTATTGAAAGCGTTTATCTCAAATTCATAGTAGCAGTCTTCGCCGTCGATAAACAATTCAACGTCGTTATCGTACCAGATAAAAGAATCCCGCTTGACAAGCGTTGCCCGGACCACAGGCTCCTGAATCCAGTATCCGACATAGAGATTTTCATCGTCCCAAAGAGAAGCCATCCGGGTTTCCAAAAACGCCGCTTCTCCAGTAACCAAGTCTACAAAAGGATGAGATTTTTCCGCCTGCTTCCAAACGGGTTTATCTAAATCGCCGTCAATCTCGATAGGCCCGGCAATTTTCCGGCAGGTATAGTGAGCGATGCGCTCTTCAGGTATTCGTCTAAACATACCCTAAAGTCTAACCGAAGCTGAAAAAAAAATCCAGAAGGGATAGCGTAATACGGTGAATATTCCTTGTATAAGATTTACCCGGTTCCTTAACTGTCTGAGCGTAAAATCGGGCGGATACGCTTGCGTTCTCCTGCGCTATGCGTTATAGTAAAAATATGGGAATAAAAGAGTTTATATACACAATAGTTCAGCAAGCTGTCCGTGAGGTTATCACCAAAGAGGTGAATACTCGCATAGACGGACTTGAGCAGAGTCTTAATCAGCGCATTGACAGCGCCGAGCAAAACCTCGGACAGCGCATAGATAACGTCGAGCAGAGCCTTAACCAGCGTATTGACGATGTTGAGAAAAAACTCGGACAGCAGATACGCGACGTCGAGAAAAGCCTTAATCAGCGCATTGACGATGTTGAGAAAAAACTCGGACAGCAGATACGCGACGTCGAGAAAAGCCTTAATCAGCGCATTGATACTGTCGAGCAGAGCCTTAACAAGCGTATTGATAAACTTGAACAGCGTATAGATACTGTCGAGCAGAGCCTTAACAAGCGCATACATGAAGTTGAAAAACATATATACGACGTCGAGAAAAATCTTGGACAGCAGATATACGCCGCTGAAAAGAATCTGATAGAAAAGTCCGAAGTGCGGTTTGATAATCTTGAAAAAGGAATAGAAAATATCCGAGGAAATCTTGCGGGGGAAGCTCGGTTTTTCGATATTGCGGATTATCTGAAAAAACAGCAGTCTCTCTAGGAGACGCTTCGGGGCAAATAAGGATGAACCATGCGCCGGCAATGGGATGATTTTGTGCCGTCTATAAATTATTTGGTTGCCCGGAGATGTACTCCAGAGTGGCGGCTTCGTCCTCATGCGGTATCGGAATACGATATTACCTACGTTACCAAAGGCAACGCCGAATACGGCGTCAACGGGAATAGGTATACCCTAAGTCCGGGAGATTTGCTGTGCCTGTCAAAAGGCGCGATCAAGGAAGCGCGCACTTGGTCTGATCGGCTTATGCGTTGTTTCTCGGTAAATTACAGCCGAACTCACGGCGCGGCTCCCTATTTCCCTGAGATAAGTCATATCGGCGTTAATAGAGACCTCATAAACCTGTTTAACGAGTTAAACTTCGCTTGGACGGAACGCCGGGATGGATATATCGTCAAAACCAGAGGACTCCTGCTTCTTATTCTGCATCAGTTATACGAGCTTACCGCGACTCCTGATCCCTCTGAAGAAGATTATCGGGTGAAGAAAGCCTGCCGGTACATAGCGGAACACTACGCAGAAAAACTGCCGGTAAAAAAACTTGCAGGTCTTGCTAATCTTAACGCCGTGTATTTCGGCGCGCTGTTCAAGCGGGAAACCGGACTTACGGTACAGCAATACATAGCCAGAACCCGCATACGTCATGCTGAAAATATGCTGAAAAGCGGAGAATATAAAGTTCAGAAAACAGCGGAACTATGCGGATATCAGGATGCTTTTCATTTTTACAAGCAGTTCAAAACGCTGACCGGATTTCCGCCGTCCCGATGCATACCTAAACGATAGTTTTTCTATTTTTCAGCATGAGGCGAGATATTATTTCGGTAACGCTCCTTCAACCGCCATCCAGACCCAGGGAATAAAGATCGCGGGGATCAGATTCGCTACTCTGATTTCTTTGACGCTTAGGAAGTTAAAGCCTATCGCGGCGACAACGAGACTGCCTACCGCGGACATTTCCCGGATTATGTCCGGCGCGAGCAGGTCTTTTACCGCCAGCGACGCGAGTACAATGCCCCCTTGGTAAAGAAAAACCGGAACCGCCGAAAACAGCACTCCAACGCCCATAGACGCGGCAAATACCAGCGAAATAGACCCGTCCAAAACAGACTTGGCGAAAAGAATTTCGTGGTTATTTTGAAGCCCGCTCTGCATAGAGCCTACTATCGCCATAGAACCGGTACAAAAAAGAACGCTCGCGGATACGAAGCCTTTGGAAAAAGCTCCGCCTTTCATGCCGAGTCTGCTTTCAGCCCAGCTCCCGAAACGGTTCATAAGGCGGTCGATGTTGATCAGCTCTCCAAGTACCGCGCCTACGACCATGCTCATAATCAGCAGAAGTATCCGCTGATTATCCAGCGCGCCTTTAATCCCTACATACACTATGGAAAGCCCGATAGCTTTCTTGATAATCTCCTCAAACCGCTCCGGTATTCCTCGGACGGCGAAACAGCCGGCTAAACTGCATACCGCAATTACCAGCGCATTTACAAACGGACCCAGCATCCTTTTTCCTTACGGCAGAGTATTTCCCGCGGACAAATAGAGCGCGTACCACTCTTCCCTAGACAAGACGATTTCCGTCGCTTTGACGCATTCCTTGAAACGCGCGATGTTCCATGTCCCGGTTACGGGCTGAAGTTTCGCCGGATGCCGGAGGAGCCACGCAAGCGCGATAGCCGTAGAGGAAACTTCGTATTTTTCGGCAATTTCATCGAGTTTTGCGTTTAGTTCAGGGAACTTTTCATTTCCTAAGAAGGTACCCTCAAAAAAGCCGTACTGTAGCGGCGACCACGTCTGGATAGTGATATCGTTCAGCCGGCAGAAATCCAGCGCGCCTCCGTCCCGGTTCACTGCGCCGTCGTCGGTTAGATTGACTCTGAGACCCTGCGTAATCATACCGGCGTTAGTAATACTAAGCTGAAGCTGATTAACCGCAATAGGCTGACTGACGAATTTCTTCAGCAGTTGAATCTGATAGGGATTCTGATTGGATACCCCGAAATGCCTGACTTTCCCGCTGTTGTGCAGGATAGTAAAGGCTTCCGCGACTTCTTCCGGCTCCATGAGGGCGTCAGGACGGTGCAGAAGCAGTACGTCAAGATACTCGGTTTTGAGGCGTTTAAGAATACCTTCCGCGGACTTGAGGATGTACGCTTTAGAACAGTCGAAGGCGATTCCCGGTCTGATACTGCATTTCGATTGAAGAAGCATTTTTTCCCGGACGGTAGGATTCATGCCGGCCGCTTCCGCGAACAGTTCTTCGCACGCGCCTTTTCCGTAAATATCGGCGTGGTCGAAAAAGCGCGCGCCCATATCCAGAGCGGTTTTAATGAAGCGTTCCGCTTCGGTTTTTCCCGCCTTCGTAATCCGCATACAGCCCACGGCGATTGCCGGAACCGATAAGCCCGATAATCCCAGCTTAATAGTTTTCATCTGTGACTCCTTACTACGAAAATCTTAGAAGTTAAACCCTAGATTAAGTCAAGAGGGGAAAATATAGAACGCAAACATCATACTGCATGAGCGGCTCATTGCGAGGTCTGGGAAGCCTATAAAAAGCATGATTGACAAAATGAAAACCCTAGGTTAAAATGTAGCGATGGAACTTAATATTCCCTCAAAATATCGGCAAGATATTGAAATTGCTACAAATTTACTCAAAAACGAAGGTTGTCAATCGGTTTTTCTATTTGGCTCTCTTGTTACGGGGAAAGCGCATGACAATTCTGATATAGATATTGGTATAAAAGGACTTCCAAAAGGTAAATTTTTTGAGGTCTATTCAAGATTATACTTTGATATAGAGAACAGCATTGATTTAGTGGATTTTGATGCCAATTCCGATTTTTATTCAATGTTACATACCATAGGCGAGGTTGTTCAAATTGGATGAAATTGTAAAAATAAAAATTGAACATGAAATTTCACGGATACAGAAATCCTTAGACGCTATAAAGCCTTTATTTGATTTATGTAAACTTAAAGAGCCTGACATTATAGAAATGACAGCCGCCGCTCAAGTATTACATTCATTTTATAATGGAGTGGAAAGCGTTGTTGTGTTGTTTTTCAAATATAAAAATGAAAAACTGCCTAATGATATTAGGTGGCATAAAACATTATTTGAAATGGCCTTTGGAACCAATTCAAATAGCATAAAAATTATCCAAGATGATATAAAAAAGAAACTGGAAAAGTATTTGCTGTTTAGACATTTTATAAGACATTCGTATAGTTCTGAATTAGATTGGAATGAAATGGGACCATTAATACATGAAATTGAAGATATATGGAAAATCATAAAGGCTGATTTTGAATTATTCATAAAAAATAATTGAAAATGCCCCAACGCTGATAACGTTCCGGTTATCGCTTTATAGCATAAACGGTTGAACTTTGTTTCAAATGTTCGCGCGGTTATTTTGGTTTCCCATAACTTGGAAGCAGTTACCGATACGGCAAAAGTAACTACCGCTGGGGCAAAAGTAGTTACCGCTGGGGTAAAAGTAACTACCGCTGGGGTAAAAGTAACTACCGCTGAGTTAGAAGTAGTTACCGCTGGGAAGAAAGTAGTTACCGCTGGGAAGAAAGTAATTACCGCTGTGGTAAAAGTAGTTACCGTTGTGGTAAAAGTAGTTACCAATAAAGCGTTTTTGCCGAAAACTGAGAAATATTGCCGAAAAAAGGGATGTTTAGTAGTTTTGTCCGGCGGATTTTTTTGAGGCTGATCGGAAATTCCGCTTCATAATGGTATTGCGCTGACGAGGCGCGGACTGCATTGTCCGCGCTGTTTTTATGTAATGCTTGTTCTGAGCTTGGTGAGGGCGTCGATTACTCGTTCCGAGGTTTTCAACAGTTCCGCGTACTTTCCTTCTTGGTCTTGGTGGGAAGCGGCGTTATTTTGGGAGGCGATAGCCTTTACCATATTGTGCAGTTCCTCATGGACTGAAGTAAGGTGCTGAAACGCCGGAAGCGAACTAATCGGTTTGCCATTTTGAGCGTCGATCCACTTGCCTAAATCGCAGGTGTGATGATTGACGTTTACCTCCAAATTTTTTGTAGCGCCGTCAAGGAGACCCCGCACACGGGCGATCCACATCAGATGCTTCAAAACCATGGTCGTAAAGGGAAAGGTCTCGTACCGCTCGAATGTGTCCGCGGCGTTGACTGCATCGTCAAGAACCTTTTGCAGGTCTCCTTCGGTGGAGATTATATCCTGAAAGAATCCGGTGATGCTCATTGACGACCGGGATATGGCGGAAACGTTTTGTTTAATATTCTGCTCTACTGAAGTAAACCGCCGCATAGTCTCGGAAACTATTTCCAGACTATTTTTCGCCTCGTCGGAGTGAGTTTTCAGCGCGGACTCGGACGTGTCGAAGCTCTGAGCGGTTTTCCGCATAACATCGCTGTCTTTTTCAAGTTCCCGCAGATTTTGGGTTATCGCTTCAAAGGATTCGGATGCTTTGGTTACTTCTTCTTCGATCCAGAGCATCGCGGCGCTGGCTTTGTTCACGGTATTCCGAACCTCGCCCAGGGCGTTCATGGTATTTTTAACGGTTTCGGTGATATTGACGGCGTTGTTTCGGGTAACTTCCGAGAGCTTGCGGATTTCGTCGGCAACCACGGAAAATCCACGCCCCGCCTGCCCCGCATGAGCCGCTTCGATTGCGGCGTTCATCGCCAGCATATTGCTTTGCGCGCTGATTGCGTTTATCGAACTGATGAGCGTCTTGATAGACTCCATGTTTTCGCTCAAGATTTTTACTACATCCAGCACCTTTTTGACCTTCTCGTTGCCTTCAACCGCGGCTTCGGATAATCCTTTGGTAATTGCCAGCCGTTTTCCTATATCGTCAGAAACAGCGGAAATCGAGCCGGACAACTGCTCTATTGAAGAAACCGATTGCGCCATAGCGTGAACCTGAGATTCCGCGAATTGTTGCGTATGTTCGGTCATCTTATAGATGTTGGAAAAGGTTTTTTCGGTCTGCTTTAGAAATTCGCTGAGACCCGCCACATGATCTTCTTGAATCCGGGCGGTAGTGATAACCTCGGTTAAGGTTTCAAGCCCGTTGAGTATAGACAACGCCAAATGTTCGGAACTTTTAAGAGCCGCCTTCATAGCGTCCGGAGACATCTCAATTACCGGCTTGGGAGCTTTCTTCTCCGGCGTTAGGGCTTTCTGAGAAGCCTCTTTGTGAAATAATTTACTTAAAAAAGACATAGCATATTATCCCTATATTTTCGTCAATAAGTCAAGCGGATTAGGGCGTTATATCTACGCCTACCGCAAGTATATACCGCTCGAAAACAGCGGTTTCCAGCTCGCAACAAGAGAATCTCAAAAAGGCTGACCCGTTTTTGAGGTTCTCGCCGTCAGAAAACGAAGGAGCTTGAGGTATATCGAAGACGGAACGCCCGAACATTTTTAAAAAACATTCTTTTAACGCCCAGATTCGGTAAAACCGGACGCGCTGTTCCTCCGGAGACGCGCCTAAGCCGATGTACCGCTGTTCCTCCGGAGAAAAAAACGATTCCGCTATATCCTTCCGGGATTTATTGGGATGTACATACTGAATGTCGCAACCGACTTTGCAGGGTTTGCCGGTTTGCCGGCATTTTGCGGGACTATACGCGGCCGCAACGGCATGACCGGAATGAGCTATGCTGAAATCCGCATGACCGTCGAGGAAATAAGGTCTTCCGCCGGCAGAGACGGCGATTTTCCCTGAACCGCCATGTCCCCGATCAAGCAGGCGCAGGAGCCGTCTGCCTTCGGCGTGGAGCTTCCGCGGCGACGCCCGGCCCCAGCGGTTTGACACAAGAGACAATCCTATATACAATACCTTCATGGGATGCCTCTTCGGGAGTCTTTTGCTTCTTTTTATATCCTGCGCCGCCATGCCGCCGCCTCCTCCTCCTTCTCCGTATGCGCCGGTATATGTAACAAACCGGGCGAAATTCAGCCTGTTATCGCCGGCGCATCTTGAAACGCCGCTGGATAGGCCTCAACAGATTACCGGAACCTACGGAAATCAGGAATTCGTCATGCAGGCGTGGGTCTCGGCTGACGAATACGGCGTAACGATGTCGCTTTTTAACGGATTCGGAGCGAGTCTTGGAGAACTCTCTTTTACCGAAACCGGAATTTCTCTTGTTTCCGGCGTTTTTCCAGCTTCAGCGAAGCCTGAATATATCATAGCCGACTTTCAATTTTGTTTCTACCGGGCTGACGCGCTTTCTCATGCTCTCAAATCCTGCGGGCTTACCCTTGAAACGCGCCGAAACGGACAAACCGAGATTCGGACTATTCGTGAAAGAAAAGAAAAAATCGTCGAAATTGAAAAAACTTCGGAAATGATCCGGTATACGAACCATCTCCGAAAGTACGCCTACACCTTGGAAGGAGTTTTTTAATGGAGATATATCTTTCCCAGCCCGGAGTGATATTCTGCGCCGGCCGCAGTCCGCGGGAATTGTTGTCTGCGGCAATCCGCGGGGATCAGAGCGGAATCCGGCGGATGCCCCGGGCCGAAGGCGGATATTTTCTCGCAGGACGCGTCGAAGGAGACCTTCCCGAACCGGCGATGGACTTCGGGACTGAACCGCCCGCGTATACCGCGCGTACCCGGCTCATCCGCATTGCCGACGCCGCGCTGGAACAAATCCGAGCGGATGCGGAGCGCGCGCTTGCCCGCTACGGCGCGGATCGGGTCGGCTTGTGCGTAGGGTCGTGCGATAACGGCTCCGAAGGGTCTCGTCTCGCGCATGAAGCGTTTTTTTCTTCTCCGGGAGCCTTTCCTTCGGACTACTCCTTGCGGTTTCAGTCCGCGGGGTATCTTGCGGAGGTTATAGCCCGAAAGTTCGGCATCGCCGGTCCCGCGATAACGCTTTCCACCGCCTGCGCCTCCAGCGCGAGCGCAATCGTCAAAGCCGCGGAACTGATTCAGGCAGGCTTATGCGATGCCGCGATTGCAGGCGGCGCAGACGTGGCGTCGGCTACCGTACTTTTGGGCTTCAACGCTCTGGAAGCGGCGTCAGACGCGGTTACTAATCCTTTCAGCAAAAACAGAAAGGGCATTACCTTAGGAGAAGGGGCGGCTTTTTTTGTGCTTTCTAAAGAAGAAGGAGGACGCGGAACGGGAAAAATCGCTCTGCTGGGCGCGGGAGAGAGCGCGGACGCCTGCCACCTTACCGCGCCTTCTTCTGACGGGAGCGGCGCGATACGCGCTATGCGGCGGGCATTGGCTCAGGCAGAACTACAGCCGGACGCGGTGGACTATCTGAA
>JAIRPH010000110.1 GCA_031257135.1 Spirochaetaceae bacterium | reverse complement strand
TGGAACGGCAGTTGCAAAACGCCCGGGAATGGCGGGATGTGATCAACACGTATTTTTACCGCAAAACCGGCATCCCCGACGCAAAAGGACGAAAGATATACGAGTAATCTTACGCCAGCTTTTCCGGCGCGATCAGAGCGATCAGCCGCCGGGCTGTCAACAACGCGGGATCAAGTATAGGAACCGGAAAGTCCTGAGCATATACCGCAAGGGGCAGTTCGGTACACCCGAGAATAACCGCCTCCGCTCCTCGGTCGATCAGCCGGCGGATTGCGGTAGAGATTGTATCTTTCGCCTGAAAAGCAACCGGCTGAGAATAGGCTTTTATCCCGAAATCCTTGCTATATATCGCCTGATGAACCTGTTCCTGATCTGCCGGTTCAGGTTCAATCAGCGTTATTGTATCGCTGAAATACTCTCGATACACACGGCTTTGATGCGTACCTTTAGTGGCAATCAAACCGAGCCGCGCAACGTTAAGAGATTTGTTCGCGTAATCCGCGCAGGTTTTCAGCATATTGACAAGGTTCATCTCAGGAAGATGTTTTTGCGCCATCTCCCGGAAAGGCGTGAAGATTTTATCCGCATGAGCGGTATTGCAAGCCACTGCCGTATATCTAACTCCGGCGGCGTACAAACGCCGGGCGCACTCAAACATCCCGAAGGCAGGATTTTCTTTCTCTCTATTCTCTAGCAGAAAATCTGTTCTATCGGGAATAATCGAAGGGCAGGAAATCAGCATACAATTTAGGTGATCTTGATCTTTAACGGCACGGGTATTCGCAAATATGTTTCGCATGAAATCAAGCCCTGCATACGGACCGACTCCGCCGATTATGCCAATACAGGGTTTAAGCATTTCCTTTTTTACCTTTTTTCTGTTCTTCAAGGAAGTTTTCGCTTCTAAGATTTTTGATGATATTGTCGATACGCATCAACTCAGGGCTTCCCGCGGGCAAAAGAAAACAGACTAACTTTTTTTCGCTCTGTTCTTTAACCGCCGCCCAGGATCGAGAAAAGCAAAGCCCTCGCGGATGTTCCGAGGTTCTCTTAATGACTCCGGCAATCATATCCGCGGAGTGTTTCGCTTTAGTCTGTTCCGCTTCGCTCAATACTGCGGCGTCTTTCAAAACTATTTCACGGTTAAGCCGCCGGGCAATCTCTTTAACAAACTCGATCTCCATACCTTGCAATACTCCGTTCCGCCGATATAGAAGAGGCGGCATATTCCGTACTTCCTGTACATACACCGCGAAACGGGTTTTAATTTCGGTAATTCGTTCATATCTGCCGGTAAGCTGTAGCTCATCGAGAGGAGCGTCTTTGGGAGATTGAACCGCAGGTTCCTGAAACTTAGATTCAAGGCTTTCAGTTTTTTCCGCTTCTTTTTTTTCGCCGTCTCGTTTCGCAACCAGCGTAGTGGCGACCATGTTGACGTAGACAATCAGAAACGTCCTGAAAGGATCGATAATCGGATCGATAGCCATAAAGATAATCAGCACCGCTTCTAAGGGGAGACTTAACGGATCAAGGACAATACTCATCATAGACAGAGTTACTATCCCGGAAGCTCCGGCAGTGGCGGTGCCGCCGAATATTACGCCGATCAGAATAATGAGATAGTGCAGGAATTCCAGCGGCGTATCATAAATCTGTACCACGAAAAATACCGCAAGCCCGAAATAGAAAATATTCCCGAATCTGCCTAAAGTCATGCCTAAAGGCAAGGTTAAATTTACCGCATTGGAGTTGAAGCCTAACTTTGTATCGAGGCAGGTAATCGCGCTCGGCAGAGTCGCCATAGAATTTCGGGTGGCAAAGGCAAGCAGTATCGGCTCAAACAAAACAGAGAAAACTTTGAAAGGATTCGCTATGCCGGAACGGAACCACATCACTATCGTTGAGAGGAGAAAAATAACGACTGTTCCTACACAGAACAGGGTGATGAACTTCGACATCGCTAAAAATATCTGAATCCCTACCGCGGCGATCTGCCCCGCAAGGAGGCAGATCAAGCCGAAAGGAAGCAAATACAGCGACCAGCCGATGAGTTTCTGAAACGCTTGAAATACGGCGGAAAATATGCCGATAAGCATGGTAGAGGTCTCTTCAGGCAGAGAACCGATGGCGATGCCGAAGATTATCGAGAAAAACACAATCGCCATGGTGCTTCCCAGATTCAACGCCCGAAACACATTGGCGGGAATCATATCCCGAAAGAAACTCGCTATGCTCGGACGCTGTACCGTAGAAACCGGCTCGGAAATAGAACCGAGGTTTATCTCCAAACTGCCGCTTACTCCGTTTTCATCGGTGTTTGAAATCAGCCGCGATAGGAGCGACCGGGTATCTTCATCAAGTCCCGCTCCCGGTTTGCCGAAGAATCCCACAGCCATACCTGTCAGCGCGCAGACGAACATACAAATCACAAACACAATCACTATCTTTTTGATCAAGCCCGCGCTGGTTTTATTGCGGATTAGTTTTCCTAAACTCGATGAAATAGCCGTCAGGATAATCGGGATAACCGTCATTTGCAGATAGAACAGATACAGTTGCCCCGGAAAAGAGATAACTCCGGCGAAATTATTTATGCCCAATACGTCGGATATTTGGGCGTTAAACAAACCGATAAGCGTTCCTATTACGACGCCGGCTAAAATCGCCGCGGGATGTTTCAAAAACGGACCTTTCATGGCGTATCCTCACTTACCGCTTCCCGAGTCTTCGACTGTAAAATGCCGTTCTACAAGCCGTTTCGGAGTTAATTCTCTGTTTCTTTGCAGGAGATACTCGGTGAGAAACACGTTCAGCCATTCCTGCAAAAGGGGCGCGTCTACGGAAACGGCCATCGCTATAGGGTCTCGTTTGTCGTTGATGAATACCGGCTTCATAAGAATCGACGCGTCTTTTTTAGTTGCGCTGATAATAAGAATCTCTCCTTCATCGCGGTAAGCCGCAAGAATCTTGCCTTCAAAGAGGGCGTTTACCGTATCGTCCCAAGTATTGAACGTTTCTATCTTCGCAAGCGGAAAATTCGTTACCGCATAATTCATATAAGACGAATTTTTAATGACTCCTAAGGTTCCATGATAGTTTCTGATATAATTAGCGAGCTGTTCTTCAGGACCTATCTTGGCGAATTCCAGCCGGTTCACCAAAAGAGATTGTCTAAATGAAATATATGGATTCGTAAACCGCACTAATTCAGCCCGCTGAGTGGTTATGCTCAGTTTACTCAGCGCAACGTCGGCTTCTTTGTTTATCACCTGCTTTACTACATCGTCAAACGTCCGGGCGTCCCGATTGAATATCGCCCGAACTCTTAATCGGTTGGCTATTTCATAGCCGAGTTCCACATCAAGTCCGATTAGTTCTCCTGTTTCCGCATGGATGTAGAAAAACGGTTTCTGATCCTGCGAAGACATCGCAAACCGGATGCTTCCTCGATTAAGAATAGCCCGTATTTCCGGCGGATACGATGCGGTGCTGTCTCGAACTACTGACAACGCCTGTTTGTTTATTTCCGCAAGGCGGCGCACGGTTTCAAGGGGCGGCGGCGCGGCGATTTGAACCGGTTCCGCCGGTTTCCGGGGAGAACCGCCGCCGCAAGCCGTGAGAAGCAGGAGTATGAGATAGAGAAACAAATTATTCCGCAACGGCGATCTCCTTTGCATTTTCTAAAAATGAAGTAATGCTTTCACTGGCGGTTCTTACTTCATTGACGCTTTCGGTTACTTCCTGTGAAATCGAGGAAAGTTTTTGCAGTTCCCGCTGTATTGAATTGCTCTGCTGAAAGATCACTTCAGTTCCCGTCTCTACCTGTTCAGTCATAAGGTGGATAGTTTTCAAGGCTTCGAGAACGAGAGAACCTTCGCTTGCCTGTTTATCAACCGCGTGATTCACCGTACCGAAGGACTCGTCCATCGACTTAATTCCGGTGAAAATGGTATCCATAGAAGCGAGGGTTTGCTTAAAAACGCCGTCGATCTCTTCAATGGCTTTCTCCATTTTTTTGATTTCCGTAGAAATCGAATCCGACTCTTTGCCGGACAGTTCCGCGAGTTTGCGGATTTCTCCGGCAACCACTGCGAAGCCTTTTCCGACTTCTCCGGCGTGAGCGGCTTCGATGGCGGCGTTCATCGCTAAGATGTTCGTTTGCCCCGCGATTTCTGAAATCGCTTTATTCGCGTTTTGCAGAGTAGACGATTGTTCTTCTATTCCTTTCAGCACGTCGGATAACTTAGTAAGCATCCGGCTTCCGGTTTCCGAAGACTTGCTCAAGGTATCGGTTGTCTTGGCGGTATCGGTTACGGCGTTGCGGATTAAGGCGATATGCTCAACTAATTGCGCGATCGTGTTGGAAGAGCCGATGAGGTAGTCCGCCTGCGTCTGCACCGCCTGATTGAGAGAATCGATGCGTCCGAAAATCTCCGCCGCCGAATCCGACGTAGACTGTACCGCCTCCGTTTGGATGCCGACTTTAGACTGTATCGATTCCAAGTTATTGTTGATCACTCCTACCGCGTCCGAAGACTCTACAATGACCGTATTAAGCCGGACGCTGTTATGGGATATCTTAGCAAGGTTAGCCTGTAAATCTGCTATCGCCTTCTGCAAATTATCCCGAATGGTTATGAGCGCCCATTGGATGCTTCCGAATTCATCGCTTTTGGGATTATCGATCCGCCAGGTAAAATCGAGTTTCGCCAGCCGTTCCGCCACCTCCTGAATACCCCGAACCGGAATGATGAGCTTTCTATAGGTAAAGCCAACTGATACCGCCGCGACCATCGCTAAAATAATCGCGTCCAAAATAATGAGATACCGCATAAGCTGATCGGATTCGGCATATACCTTAGACGACGGAATAACCGAAACAAGAATCCAGTTGGCTTCTGAAATGTATTCGGAATAGATAAACCATTCTTTATCAATATGATAGAAAGAGGGTTCTGAGAGGATTTGCTTTTTGTAAGACGCAAACTTGGGTTCGTCAAAAAGGCTTTTTTTCAAAATAGCGTCGGCGTCAGGGTAGGATACGAACAAGCCTTCTCTATTAATTATATACGTGTCTTGATATTCCTGAGCGGACGTTTTTTTCAGCATATCAGCTAAGAATTCGATGCTTACATCCGCTGAAACCACCCCGAGGTCTCGCCCCTCGTTATTGTAGACCGTGGTAGCGATGGAAACAGTGAGTTTCCCGTTTCTGGCGGCGTAATAGGGTTCAATATAGATAACCTTGCCCGGATGGGTTTTCGCCTGCTGAAACCAGCTCCGCTGAGTATTGTCGTAGCCGCTTTGCGGGAGTAAGCCGTCATGGTAGACCATAAACCCTCCGGGTTTGTTCCAGGCCAGGTTGTTACAGCAATAGAGGAGCCATGCGTCGGACTGAGAATCGACGACCCGCTTCAGAAGGGTCTGCGCTTTTTCGCGGTCCGATTCGCCTTGCTCCATGATTTGAGAAAGCCCTATAGCAGTATATCGCACCATAGTCCGCCATTCGGTAAACCGTCCCAGCACATTGTCTCTCAGGTGGGCGATATTCTCGCTCATATTCTGTTCAATCTCGGTACGGGTTATCTTACGAAGACTGATGAAAAAGATGATAGAGAGAGATAAAGCGGTTGTCACCATAACGCTTAAACAAATGGCGGTAAACAACGCCGCAACAGATGTCTTTTTCTGATATACCATAGCTTTCTTAATTCCTTTATGTAATTCAATAATAAAATATAGTAAAATCGGCACGATTGTAAAGATACCATAAAGCACCTATGTAATTCAATAATAAAATATAGTGAAATCGGCGCGATTGTAAAGATGCCCCATAGAGCAAAAACGATTTTTTGCTACGGCAGGCTCTCCGTTTTTCGGTTAAAGCAACCAATCAGGATGCATACAATACTCTTATAGAAGTAAACCAGCGATATTGGGAACGCCTTGCAGGACGCGGGGATTCCCCGCGGAGTCGTCCGCCACCCCTGTCAGGTCGTCCGCCACCCCCGTCAGGTCATCCGCCACCCCGTCAGGTTGCCCGCCATCCCCGCCGAGTCGCCCGCCTATCCCGCCGAGTCGCCCGCCTGTCCCGTCAGAGTGACCGCCTATCCCGCCGAGTCGCCCGCCTATCCCGCCAGAGTGACCGCCTGTCCTGCCGAGTCGCCCGCCTATCCCGTCAGAGTGACCGCCTATCCCGCCGAGTCGCGGGGACTGCGCTCTGAGCCGGAGGGATATACCTTCAAGACAGCGGGATGTCCCTCCGCAGTAAATGCTAAAGCCTCCGGCATATCGGGAGGTCGCCCTAACGCCGACGCTGAAGGCTGAAAATCTTTAAAAACTATATAACTATTTGCCATGAAATATACTATACACGTCTGCGGAATTTACACAAGAATATCAAACGCTTTTTACACAAAAAAATCCGCCTCGTATGCCGTATTGTTAAAGGGCTTTTCTTCTACAACCCGGATATAGGTGCGGCGGTATTCGAGAGGCGAAAGACCGGTGCATTTCTTAAAGATTCGGGAGAAGTGAAAAGGCGTCTCAAAACCGAAATGCTCAGACACCGCGCCGATTTTAAGGTGAGTGTCAACCAAAATCGCCGAAGCCCCCTCGATTTTGAGACGCATAAAATACTGCAACGGCGACATCCCCAGCTTCTGATGAAATAAACGGATAAAATGCTCCGACGAAAGCCCCAGTTTCCCCGCAAGGACATCGATGCTCAGTTTTTCCCGAACCGCCTTTCCCATCAGGATCAACGCCCGCTCGATATGTTCATTGCGCCCGGACCGGTCTTTTCGGATTTTCGGGTCCGCCGG
>JAIRPH010000086.1 GCA_031257135.1 Spirochaetaceae bacterium | reverse complement strand
AAAGTCAACATCGTCGTAAACCGCAGGAAATGGCTCGAAGAAGCGGTCGAACAAAAGCGCGCGGATTTTTTTGAAAATACCCCCATCGGCGCGGACATTACCGGCGTCGTCAAGAGTTTCACCTCCTTCGGCGCGTTTATCGACCTCGGGGGCTTCGACGGACTTCTGCACATAAACGATATGAGCTGGGGTCACGTCACCCGGCCGAAGGATTTCGTCAAAAAAGGGCAGGAAATCACCCTCAAAGTCATCCGCATTGACCCGGAAGAGAAGCGCATCAACCTCTCCCTCAAGCATTTCACCGACGATCCTTGGGTTCACTTTGAAGATAAATACCACGTCAACGATATTATTACCGGCAAAGTGACCAAACTCACCGATTTCGGGGCGTTTATCGAGATGGAAGAGGGCATCGAAGGGCTTGCCCACTTTTCGGAATTTTCTTGGGTCAAGAAAATCCAGAGACCCGACGAGGTCGTGAAAATCGGGGATCAGGTTGAATGTATGATTCTCGGATACGACCTCCAAGCCGGACGGGTTTCTCTCGGGCTGAAGCAGGTGACCGCGAATCCCTGGGACCGGGTCGATGAAAAATACCCCATCGGCACAAGGCTGACCCGGAAAGTCGTGAAAATCACCAACGTCGGCGCGTTTATCGAGATGGAAGAAGGCATCGACGCATTCCTCCACGGAGACGATATTTCCTGGACCAAAAAAGTCAAGCATCCCGGAAGCGAATTGCAAGTCGGCAGGGAAATCGAGATCATCATTCTTGCAGTGGACCCGGAGAAGCGGAACATTCAGGTGGGCATCAAACAGCTCAGCGAAGACCCATGGCAGAGTTTCGCCGCGGCCTATCGTCCGGGCGCGCTCGTCGAAGGCGAAGTTTCTTCCATTACCGATTTTGGCATTTTCGTGCGGGTCCCGGGAGGCATCGAAGGACTCATCCACAAAAGCAACCTGCCCGAAAACCGGGACGAAAACCCCGACGAAGCCATCAAAAAATATCAGGTCGGCAATAAAATTAAGGCGGTGATTTTGGAACTCCAGCCGGACAAGCAAAAAGTCGCGTTTTCCATTCGGGACTATCAGAAAAAAATGCAGAGGGAAGAAATGTCCCGGTACATGGCGGCCGAAGAATCCGATGATTCCAAATATACTCTGGGGGATTTCTTAAAATCTAAAGGTAACGCCTGATCGGGTATGCTTTCACAGATTAACGTCCAGAAATTCAACACCCTCATTGAGATTAATACCCTCATTAACTCAAATTATGGGGATGTGCGGACTTTATTGACCCATATTCTGGAATCCGCGACTCGGCTCTGCGACGGGGAATCCTCGAGCATCCTGCTTCTGGACAAAGAAACCAACCTCCTCTACTTCGAGGTCGCCCTGGGACCGAAAGGCGCCGAAGTCCAGCAGTTCACCCTCAAATCAGGCGAGGGCATCGCCGGATGGGTGGTTCAGCACAATAAATCGGTCATTATTAACGACGTGGTAAACGACGAACGCCACTTCATCGGTATAGCCCAGCAGATAAACTACTCTTCCAAGACCATGATGGCCGTCCCCATGCGGGTCAAAGAGGAATGTATCGGGGTTATCGAGCTTATCAACAAAAAAAATGACCAAAACTTCACCCAAGAAGACCTCGAATGGCTTGAAATCTTCGCAAATCAGGCGGCTCTAGCCGTCGTCAACGCAAAAAGCGCGGAAAAAGCCCAAAACGAAATCCAATTACTGCGATCCCAACTGCAAACCGATAAGGGCTACCATACGCTCATCGCCAAAAGCCAAATCATTCTCGAAAAATTGGCTATCATAGAGCGCATCGCCCAAACCGATTCGTCAGTTCTCATCCTCGGGGAAAGCGGGGTAGGCAAAGAACTCTTCGCCGAACAAATCCACTTGCGAAGCAAACGCGCCGATAAACCCTTCATCCGGGTAAACTGCGCGGCTCTGCCCGAAGGCGTACTGGAAAGCGAACTGTTCGGTCATGTAAAAGGGGCATTTACCGGCGCGGTCACAGACCGGCAGGGGCGGTTTGAACTCGCCGACGAAGGAACGATCTTTCTCGACGAAATCGGGGATATGCCCCTGAACCTGCAAGCGAAACTCCTCCGGGTCATCCAGCAAAAAACCTTTGAAAAAGTCGGGTCCGATACCTCGATTACGGTACATATCAGAATCCTCGCCGCGACTAACAAGGATATCGAAGCCCTCGTCGAAGCCGGCGCGTTCAGAAGCGACTTGTATTACCGCCTCAACGTCCTGCCCCTGTATATCCCGCCGCTCAGACAGCGGACCGAAGATATTCCCGAACTCGCGGCGTTCTTCCTCAAACACCACATGGTCGAAACTAAAAAACAATTCGACGGCTTTTCCAATGAAGCTATGGATATGATGCTCTCCTACGCATGGCCCGGAAACGTCCGGGAACTGGAAAACTGCGTGGAACGAGCCTGCGTCATCGGCAAAGGCAAATGGATAGAAAAAGAAGATTTGTTCCTCCAGAAAGGAACCGCTTCCCTTGACGAAGAAGGAACCCGAGATCTAAAAACCGCGGTTACAACCTTTAAGGCGCATTTCATCCAAAAAGTGCTGGAAGAACATAACTGGAATCAGACCGAAGCGGCTAAGGCTTTGGACATACAAAGAACATATCTCTCGAAACTTATAAAAGAATTGGCTATTAACGCTAAGGAGTAATATTATGGTAAAGAACCCGGAACATACGGCGGAAGAACATATTGTACCCTTTGTCTCGCAGGCTGAAAAAGGGGCATACAACGGAACCATGAGCGCGTCCGAGAAGCTCAACCTGTTTATTCAGAATAACCGCAGAATTATCGGTCTTGCCGGCGCGAGTATATTGGTTCTCTTGATCGGCTTTATTGCCGGTTTAGTTATCGCTGACGCTCTGCGGACCAGAGCGTTGACTCAGGTTGAGGAATTCAATCGGCGATATGAGAGCCTCAATCTTACCGACGCCTCTAAAGAAGGGGAGGTAACGGCTTTTATAGACGAGCTGACCCTTTTTGCGGATAAACATTCCGGCTATGCTTCCGCCCGGGGCTATTCTCTGTTAGGCGGTATATACATGGAAAAGAAAGACTGGTCCGCCGCGCAGAAAGCATGGTCTGCCGCGGCAAAGTCCGGCGCGAAGACCTATATGGTTCCGGTTTCGCTGTGCAACGCCGCAGTAGCCGCTGAGGAGCAGGGCGATATTCAAGGGGCGGTTGACTTTTATACGCAAAGCATAGCCTTCGGCGAGACGTTTCCCACCGCAAGCCGCGCGCAATTCCAGATAGGACGCCTCGAAGAAGAGCGGAACAACAAAGACGCCGCGCTTCAAGCCTACCGGGAGGTTATCAACAAATGGCCCGACGATCAGTTGTGGACGAATCTCGCCCAAAGCAGGATTATAGCCCTTACGCTGTAATGCGGAGCGCGATTTTTTCGGCGGCTGTTCTGAGCGTAGGCATCGCCGCCTGCGGGCTTGAAGATTATCCCTTTCTTGATAGGGTAACTTCAGGGGCTATTACCGTCTCTTTTACTCAAAAAGCCGCTATTAGGCTTCCGTCTGTTGACAGCACCTATTTTACTCATTTTACCATATACTATCGTATATATGTGAGCGGCGCGTATTACTCTGAGGTACATACAGGGAATATGAATGAGCTGAACTCGGTTTTAGCTTCAGATTACAATTATTTTCTGCCCTATACCAATACGGATTCCACTACCAGCACATCCGCAATGGGGACGCTCTTCGCCAATAGAAAGTATTATCCTATTACTTTGGAAGGAGCGAACATAGATGCTATCTTAGGTTCTAACGCTTTTGACAAGACTATCACCCTAGACTTTACAGAAACCACTCCCCGGATTATCCCGAATCTCAGCATCGATAATCAGAAGTATAATTTGCAACGTTCCACCGGTAACGGCGTCTTTAGACCAGCGCCTGAAAACCGGTACTTCATTAATACTCCTGAATTAAACAACAAAGATAATATAAGCAATACGAGTATCAACGCGGATGTGATAGATAAGAGCGATGTTGTATCAACCCGATACACTTATGCGGCGTTGTATATTATCGTTACGGGAATTGACAGCTACTTTTCGCCTCTGTACAGCCAGCCGACTTTTATCGGCGTGTTTTATCTGCCTCTGCCGTAAAAACGATAGTCCTGCACGGTTCCGTGCAGGACTATCACCCCCCCCTTAATAGGGTATAAATTCATATACGACGTTTGCTTTGTCTTTTACTTTAAAATAATTAGGCTGTAAGTCTTCAATTTTACTAACCCCGACGTCTTCCCAATTAGCGTTCCAGGAATACTCGAACTCTTTCTCTTTTTGTTCCGAGCTTTTCCATCTCCATTGAGAGAGTCCTACCGCTCCGTCAGGATAAGTAACCAAGTAGGTTCCGGCTTTGGTAAAGAGGATAGTCTCTTCGTACGGGGTATCTTGGGTTTCCGCGCCGTCTCGTCTGACTAACTTCCATGTCCGGCACAGCATATTGGTCTCAGGCGTTAATTCAGCTTCATTAGACAGCTCTTTGTAGACTTTTACAGGCGTTTCGAGGTCGCCTGATCCGCCGGGAGAAAAATTAAACGTCATTTCTTCCCTTGTTATTCCTTTGGCCAGTTTGATGTCCCAAATAACGCCGAAATCTCCGAGGCTCACCTCGTTGTTTCCGATAGCATAAGAACCGGTATATACAAGCGGAGTATTTTGAACCGCTTCCGGCGAACCGCTTCTTACCGCAATAAAGGTCGATTCGTGAAATTCAAAGGAAACAAACTCACTGCCTTCAGAAACGGTCCATTTTCCGGCAATATCATTGGCTGAAAACCCGCCGTTAAGCAGTGCAATGATCTGTTGAGCGTTTTCAAGCCCATACTCTAAAGGCGTCCTGATGGTGAGTTGCCCGTTAGAGAATTCCATAAAATCGCCGTCCGCGGTTTGAGTAACCCCGTCGGACCTTTCCACAGCGGATCGGGAACCGCCGCTTTTCAGCGCGAGCAAGCCGTTCAGCTCTTTTTCCTGTACCGCGTTCGCAAAAAGCGGAAAAGACACTATCGACAGCGCAAAAACAAACAACAGCCGACCAACTGGATTCGCTATTTTCATATTACCTCCATTATTATACTTTAGTATACTTATATATATTTGTCCAGACGCTTTTCAAAGCCTAGTACCGAGAACGGGACTTGAACCCGTATCCTTTTACAAGGAGGGGATTTTAAGTCCCCCGTGTCTACCATTCCACCATCTCGGCACATATCTTGTATTATAGCGACTGGTTCTAGTATGGTCAATAGATGAACGAATATCGAGAACATTTTTCTGAAATTTCGGGACTCATCGACACTCACGCTCATCTCTCGATGCTACAACCGGACGGCATTTCCGTGGAAGAAGGGATCGCGCAACTTTTTACGGCGGGCTTCGGCGGGATTATCGACGTCGGGACCGATGCGAATGACCTGAGCCGCCGGACAAACCGGTTCAGCCGTTTTGAGCGGGTCCGGTTTGCCGCGGGAGTCTGGCCCTATCCGCACGCCATTGCGGACCCGAATAGACCGCTTGCGGAACTGGAAGCTCAGATTGCCGAAACGCCGCAGTCTCTGCTCGCCGCGGTCGGGGAGTGCGGGCTTGACCGGCATCGCAATAAGCCGGAAACCGGCGCGGACATTGCCGGGGAACAGAAGCTCTTTGAGGGGCAACTGGATTTAGCGATGCGTCTGAATCTTCCTATTATTATCCATTCCCGTGAAGCCCCGGAGGAAACCGCGCGAATCCTTGCAGACCATCCCGGCGTCCGAGGGGTGATTCACAGTTTTTCTTACGGAATACCGGAAGCCCGGGATTTTCTTAATCTGGGGTATTATCTTTCCTTTACCGGGGTTCTGACGTATAAAAACGCCCAAAACTTGCGGGAAGCCATCGCCTTCGCCCCGCTGGACCGGATACTGCTGGAGACTGACGCTCCGTTTCTCGCTCCCCTTCCTTTTCGGGGCAAACCGGCTCATCCCTGCATGATACTGGAAACCTACCAATTCGCCAGTAACTTACTGAATATACCGCTGGAAACCCTAAAAAACCGGATTGCCCGGAACACCGCGGACCTGTTCTGGAGTACCGCCTAACCGGCTAAATCCTTGACCGGAAACGGATTAAGCCTAATCCCCCGGTCATAAACATCAACCTCTTCGGCTTTTTTAAGCCCGTAAACCGCCGCATAGGTCAGAGGCGTCATTATGACTTCGATAAGGCACTTAAAAAGATAATTGGTACATACCAGCGTAACAAAAAGCTCCCAGGGAAATACGCCGGTAAGACTAGCTACAGTCACAAAGATAACGCTGTCCAGCAGTTCTCCCGCTAAGGTACTCCCGATAGTTCTCACCCAGAGAAACCGTCCGTTCATAAGAACCTTCATGCGGGAAAGGACTGCCGAATTAGCGAACTCCCCAACCCAATAACCCAGCAGGCTCGCCAAAGCAATTCCGCCGGTGCTGATGCCCCCAAGAATCGCATCGTAGGCGGCGGTTCCGGCGGTTTCTTCCCATACCGCCTCTCCGGGAAGAATCTGGAGGAGAAAAAACAGGAACGCCGTCAACGCCAACGCGCCGAACCCCGTCCAGATAACCCGGCGGGACGCCCGAAAACCGTATACTTCGGTAAGCACGTCGCCGAAGACATAGGATATGGGAAAAACAAGAGTTCCGCCGTCAAAAGCCAGCGGAATCCCAAAAAGAGAAAAACCTAAATCTATAATCTTTGCGGAAGAAGCGATATTGCTCACTACCAGAATAGTCACAAACGCCGCCATTACCACGTCGAAATACCGAAATTGACGAGACATAAAAAAACTCCTTGTTTTGGTAAGGCGGGTTATTCCTAGGATACCGCCTTGCAAATAAGCGGCGGACAACTAGTGTCCGCGCTTATCCTGCAACTCTCTATGCCCACTTAACAAAGCCGGAGCGATAGGGATGAACCAACGCTTCATGCTTGGGAAGAATCCGCACGGTGTGGCCTTGGAAGCCGGTATCCGCGCATTCTATCCGCACCTGATACTCGCAGACATTGTCTTCCCGTCTGAGGACCTTCATCTCGGTACGCCGGGCTTGCTCGATGTAGCCGGTGCTGGTTACGGAACCGTGATACAGTTCGACCAAAAGCTCTTCCGGGGCAAGCGCGCCGAGGTCAATCGACGCGGTAACCGTAAGCGAATCCCCCCGTTGCATGACCGGTTTGGCGTTGGACTCGATTTTGAGAATTTT
>JAIRPH010000055.1 GCA_031257135.1 Spirochaetaceae bacterium | reverse complement strand
TATGTATGGGGAAAGCGGGACTTGAAAACCGCACAAAAACTGCGGAAGCGGCTGATAAGGCTGGGAATTACCTGAGATACGATTGGGACAGCTTCCTGACGGCATTTGCCGAGGACAACTGGTTAACCGGCAAAGCGTACACAGTGGGAATAGAAGGGAGCGGCATCGGCTCAGGCGGGCTTTCAGGCGAACCTGCTGTTTTTCCAAGAAGCTCTTCAATCATTGGAAAGCCTTCAATATGGCTTTCCACTACCTCAATTATGGCTTCGTTTAATGCCTATCATACTTTCTGGATCACCTCCCGCCAGTAATATAAAAGATGAAGAAGCCTTGCAATGAGGACGAATCCTCGGATATACTCAGCCTAAATGCGAATTTTTGTAGCGTTGAACCTTCCCGGCTCGTTGGTCGAGGCTCTTGCTGAATCAGCGCAAGCTCTCCGGGAACGATACCCCGATGCCCGATGGACCCCTGAAGATCATCTGCACATTACCCTTGCGTTTCTTGGGGATATCGAGGAACCGGGCGTTACGCTTCTCCGCGAAGCCGCGGACCGTGCGGTTCAGGGAAGAACGCCCTTTGCCCTTCATACCGGGAAGCTCTTCACTCTTCCCCGGGGCAAACCGGCGAAGGTACTCGCCGTATCTATTGAAGAAGGGAGAACCGCTATAGCCGCGCTCGCGGAAGCTGTGGAAAACCGTCTTGCCGAAGCGGACTATCCCTTTCGTCCCGCGGAAAAACGGGCGTTTGTTCCGCATATTACCTTAGCCCGCCGGAGAAATCTCCCGCTCAAACTTTTACCGGAAGATCGGGATCGGTCTCTGCGCGCCGAAGGCATCGCTGAAGGGCTTACGGTTTTCAAATCCGATCTCTACCGAGGCGGACCGGTATATACGCCCCTTTCCAGCCGTCGTTTCGCTTCAGAAGGCGTCTATGGCTCGTAAACGCCGGTTTTGTATAGTCGGTCTTGGGCGGCTTGGGTCTGCGTATCTCAACTTTCGCCATTTTGATCCCGCGGAATTCGAGCTGATTGCCGGATTCGACTGCAATGTACCCCGGACGGAAACGCTGAAATCGCCGGTTCCGCTGTATCCTGTCTACAAAATGGCTGAAATTATCACGCGCTTTTCGATTGAGGCGGCTTTGCTTTGCGTTCCTGAAACCGCGGCTCAACATACCGCGGAGGCTTTGGTTTCCGCGGGCATCCGGGGGATTCTTAATTTCACGCCGGCGACGTTAATTCTCCCGCCGGAAATCACGGTGCGAAACGCGTCTGTAACCGACGAATTACGGGCGTTATCGGAACATATAACCGCCGGTTAAGGCGTTTTTTCCTGCAACGAGCGGAGCATTTCCGTATAGTACCGAGTCTCGATTTTGTCTTCCCCAATGCCCAGCCGGCGCAGAAGCGTCAAAAGCCGGGACCGCGCGTGGGCGACCGTATCAGGGCGGTCGTTGTCGGCGAGGATTTCCAGCTCCGCAAACCAGCCTAGTCCGGATATTTCCGCAAGCTCTATGGCGATGCCCTCGTAATCCCAAGACCACCCGCGTTTGCGTTTCCGCGTTCCGGGCGCAAGCCCGAGCCGGCGGAGCAGTTCCTCGAAATTCCCGATGTCTGACACCGTGAATTCCCGCTCGTCGTTTACTTCGATGCCGTTTCGCGTTTCCTTAATTTTATACGTTACCGCGAGGCTTCTGGCAACTGCGCCTTGGGGGTCCGTATCGGTTTCCTGCCGTATCCGCAGACCGGATTTAGGGATCATACCGGGTCCGTACCAATAAACGTCTTCTTTCTCGAAAGAGCCGGAAAACCTCGCGAAGGAAGCGGCGGCAGATTTCAGAGCTTCCCTATCTTCCACATGGGCTTTCAATTCGATTTCGGTAGCCATAGTTTCAGTGTAACACAGTTCATGTAAAATTGTTATAAAAAGAAGAAAGAAAATACTTGTTCAGTTCTATCGGAAGATTATATATTTTCTATAGCATAGAAGCATAAGAAAAAAGGCAAAAATACCGATAAAGAAATATTATGAATCGTCGATATATTTTACCTTTTTTATATAATCTGGTACTGCTCATCGGATTGGCGGTATGTATCGGTGCGGAAGAAACGATTCATATTGTTCAGAGGGGGGAAACGATATATTCGATTGCCCGGTCATACAAAGTTGACATCAACGACCTTATGAAGTTTAACAGTATAGATGACCCGCAAAAACTTCAGGCAGGTCAGCGGCTCGCCATACCGGGAACCGGGTCTACTATTGAATATCGAGTTGCGAAGGGGGATACGCTGTACAGCATAGCCAGACACCATGAGATTACGCTCCAGACCCTGCGGAACGCTAATAATCTTTCTGAAAGCTATCTATTAAAAGAAGGGGATTTGCTCAAAATTCCGTTTCCCAATAGGGGATCGCCGGCGGTTTCCAGCGGCTCTCCGGGCGGAGGGAGCGGGGCGGTTTCTCAGGGACAGAACGGCGGCTCCTCGAGTTCCCGGACGATTTCAAGCCCTCCCGCGAATCCCGCGCCCGCGCCGAAGCCGGTAAGCTCTGGTTCGAGGACCGTCGCATCCCCGAAACCGGCGGACCCTTCGATACGGTGGCCTGTGTCCGCGAAAGAGGTCCTCTATATGACCGGAAAACTCTACGGCGTCGCCTTGCTGGGGGAAAAGTCCGAAGCGGTCAGAAGTCTCACCCAAGGCATTGTGGTATCCGCGGGTCCCTATCGGGGCTTCGGCAGGGTCGCAATCGTCCAAGTAACCGGCGGCTATTTATATGTGTATGGAGGCTGTGAAAGTTTGTCAGTAAAAGAAGGAGATAAAATAACGGCCGGCGCGGAGCTGGGAAAATTAGGAATCGACGCGGTTTCCCGGAAGCCTCAGCTTTTTTTTCTGGTATACCGGAGCAATACGCCTATTGACCCCGCAAAAGCTCCGCGGGCGTAACAAGTTTAGGATGTTAAGCCTAGTATTTGACCAGCGGATTTTCATATATTATAATACATGAATGACAAAAATACAGAACGCCTCAAGGGAGGTAATATGGTAAAAACAAAAGTTTCTGCTGATACGGACCAGCGGATCGGCAAGAAAAAGGAGTTGTATCCGATGAGCGATGCCGAAACAAAAAAACAGCATCACAAAACCCGGACTCAGAATACCCGGACATCGAAGGGTCTCAAAAAATCGAGGCTTTCTAAAGAAACGGATCCCTTAGCGTTGTATTTTAAGCAGATTTCAAAATTCCCCTTGCTGACCATGGAGGAAGAACAGGTTATCGGCGAGAAAATAGTCGCGCTCCGGCAGAAACTGCGGGACCTCAACCTCATGTACGAGGCTAAGGAAGATGAACCGGCATACAAAAAAGAACGCGCTATGCTTGACGCTTCGCTCCAGCTCTATAAGAACAAGATGATAAACTCTAACCTGCGGCTGGTGGTTTCTATCGCGAAGAACTACCAGCATCGGGGCTTGTCTCTGCTGGACCTCATCGACGAGGGCAATATCGGGCTTATCGAAGCCGTAGAACGGTTCGACTACACCCGGGGATGCCGGTTTTCCACCTACGGCACCTGGTGGATCAGGCAGGCTATCATCAAAAGCATTGCGGACAAGGGGCGGGTGATCCGTATTCCTATCCATATGCTCAATACCATAAAAAAGTGCTATTTTGTTTCAAAACAGCTTACTCAGGACTTGGGTCGGGACCCGAGTAACGAGGAACTGTCTGAATATCTTGGCTTGCCGCTCTCGAAGGTAAAGGAGATTGTGAAACTTTCCCAAGAGACGACGAGTCTGGACACGATTGTGGACGATGGGAATCTCACCCGTTTGGCGGACCTCATCAAGGACGAGCATCTGGAAGAGCCTTTTGATATGGCATTTTCGGTAACGCTTCAGGAGACCATGGAGGACATTCTTTCTTATCTTTCTGAGCGGGAGATGCGGATCATGCAGTTGCGGTTTGGGCTTACCGGAGAGGGACCCTTAACGCTGGAAGAGACCGGCAAAATTTTAGGCATCACCCGCGAACGGGTCCGGCAAATTCAGGAAAAGGCTACCTTCAAGCTCCGAAATCTCAGGGAACTGCACGAGCTGAACGAAAACCCCTAACCCTCTCTTGGAGCCTTTCTCCCAAAGGCTCCGAGTCAGCGGTATACGGACTTATTTTTTAGGTAAAAAAATGCGCGAGGCAAGGCTCGCGCTTCATCGAAATTATTCTTCCCATATCCCGGAACGAATCTCGCCGTTGATGCTGGGTATATCTAAAAGCATACCCGGATGGATAAGATTAGGATTACTGGGGTCGGTCAACTTACCTTTATTCGCATCATAGATATACCGCCATTTTGAAGGGTCTCCGTAAATCTGAGGCTTCCCCGCAATATTCCATAGGCAGTCTTTCATAGGATTCCAAGTTTTTACCAAATATTGAGCCGGACACCGGGGCTGTTCCTTAATCCCTCCTAAAATTTCAAGAACTCTCAGCGCGTCTTCAAGGGCGGTATCCCAATCCGCTTTGGAACGAGCGGCCAGAGCGTTCTCGTAGGTAAACTGACCTTGCTCATAGTCCTTGGGGTATCGTTTGGGGGCGTCTACTCCGACAGCCCATTCGAGCCGGTCTTTTGCCGAGGCTATAGCGTCATTGGTTTTTTTCATTTTCATCTGCAACGCTACATAGGCGTCGGACCGCGCCGCGTAGCGCATAGCTTCTTCCGCGTATCGGATTGCGTCGTCGTATTCGCCTTTGGCGTAGCACTCTTCCGCGAGTTTCGTAAGCCTGATGCTTTCAAGCAAATACTGGTTGTTAAGCAAGGAATTGACGAAAGCCGAAGGCTGAAAGTCGCCTTCTACAGCTAAGAGCGGCGCGGTTCCCAAACCTGCCAGCAACAGCATTACCGATAATACCTGCTTATTCATTAGTCCCCTCCATCATAAGCCCCGCGCTTGTGGCGAGAGCCGTACTTTCAGCCGTTTTCTGTTTGGCCGTAGCAATAGTTTCTTCAGCCCGCCGGCGTTTATCTTCCGCAGACCGAGCCGCGGCAATAAACCGAGCCGCGGATTGACGATACAAATCCGCCGCGGATTCGTATTTTCTCGCATTAAAATCAGCCTGAGCCTGCTGATAGATCGTATCCGCACGGTTAAAATCATCCCGAACCGCCACCGGAGCCTTCACCTCTACTGCGGCTTGCCGTTCTTTACTCGCCTCAAGCATACGCTCCTGAACCAAAGACAGCCACCCATTGAGAAGAACCGCGTTATACCGCTCAAACGCGTCGTTCGCCCTATCCCGAGAGCTTTTCGGATTCCCCGCTTCATAATCCTGTATCGCGGCGGAAGTATCGGAATCGCCGGCGGCCATGGTAATCGGATCAGTATCCGCAAAACCTCGTTCTATAATTTCCTGACGGACATTGTATCCGTCAGCCCTCGGCTTGAGGGCGCTGTACATATCGACAGGACGATAAACCGTATCTTCCTCTGGAATATATCCGGCGGAATTCAGGTTCTGACGGGTTTCAGCGGCAAGACTGTCAGCGTCGTTGAGGTGAGCCGGGGCTATGCGGTCAATGCCGGCTGACGCCGCCGCAGACCGTTCCCGGGACAGAGCGTTTTCCCATGCTTGAATATAGCGGGGGCGGCTCCGGCGAGTGATGTCGTCATAAGCATCCGCGGCTTGGGTATACAACGCGGCGGCCGCCCTAATCTCCTCGGCAGTATCTTTCTTTGCGCCCGCGCCGGACTGATTCCGGGCTTCCGCGGCGTTCCAATCCCGGGGAAAATAGGTCTGACCCTGAAAACCAAGCGCCTGCTTCCGGGACTGCTCCGCCCGAGCCATCGCCGCCTCTAACGCTTTACGCGCATCTTCTTGTTCTTGTTGAGCGAAAGCGGTTCTGCTTCTGCCGGTAATATCGTCATAGGTATCCGCGGCTTGGGTATACAACGCCGTCGCCGCTCTGATCTCCTCGGTAGTGGTCTTTTTTGCGTCCTTTCCGGCTTGATTCTGAGCTTCCGCGGTCTGCCAGTCATCGGGGAAATATCTGGGAGCCTGAACGTCCTGCGCGTTCTTCCGGGACTGCTCCGCCCGAGCCATCGCGGCTTGCAGGGCTTTACGGGCATCTTCCTGTTCTTGTTGAGCAAGAGCCGCTCTGCTTCGTCCGGCGATATCGTCATAGGTATCCGCGGCTTGGGTATACAACGCGGTTGCCGCCTTGATCTCCTCGGTAGTGGTCTTTTTTGCGTCCTTTCCGGCTTGATTCTGAGTTTCCGCGGTCTGCCAATCATTGGGGAAATAGACCGGAGCCTGAACGTCCTGCGCGTTCTTTCGGGACTGCTCCGCCCGAGCCATCGCGGCTTGGAGGGCTTTTTCAGCGTCGTCTTTGTCTTTGGCTAAGAGACCTCGGCTTCGTCCGGCGATATCGTCATAGGTATCCGCGGCTTGGGTATACAACGCGGTTGCCGCCTTGATCTCCTCAGGGGTGGTCTTCTTAGCGTTTTTTCCGGCTTGATTCTGAGTTTCCGCGGTTTGCCAATCTTTAGGGAAATATACCGGAGCCTGAACGTCCTGCGCGTTTTTCCGGGACTGCTCCGCCCGAGCCATCGCGGCTTGCAGGGCTTTTTCAGCGTCCTCCCGATCCTTAGCAAAGAGCGGACGACTTCTGTTTGTTATATCGTCATAGGTATCCGCGGCTTGGGTATACAACGCGGTGGCCGCCTTGATTTCCTCGGTAGTCGTCTTTTTGGCGTTTTTTCCGGCTTGATTCTGAGTTTCCGCGGTCTGCCAGTCTTTAGGGAAATATACCGGAGCCTGAACATCCTGCGCGTTTTTCCGGGACTGTTCGGCCCGAGCCATCGCGGCTTGGAGGGCTTTCTGAGCGTCGTCTTTATCTTTGGCTAAAAGACCTCGGCTTCGTCCGGCGATATCGTCATACTCATCCGCCGCGTGGATATACAACGCGGTCGCCGCTTTGATCTCATCAGGAGTATCCTTTTTCGCATCTTTTCCGGTTTGATGAGTCTTTTCCGCAGAGTTCCAATCTTCAGGGAAATAGACCGGAGCCTCCGCTCCTAAAGCCTGCTTTCTGGAATTATCCGCCCGAGCGATAGCCGCGTTCAAGGCTTTTTGAGCGTCGTCTTTTTCTTTGGCAATTTGAGCGCGGGTTTTATTGGTAATATCGTCATAGGTATCCGCGGCTTGGGTATACAACGCGGTGGCCGCCTTGATCTCCTCGGTAGTGGTCTTTTTTGCATCCTTTCCGGCTTGATTCTTGGACTCCGCATTCTGCCAGTCATTGGGGAAATACGCGGGAGCCTGAACATCCTGCGCGTTTTTCCGGGACTGCTCGGCCCGAGCCATCGCGGCTTGGAGGGCTTTCTGAGCGTCGTCTTTGTCTTTGGCTAAGAGACCTTTGCTTCGTCCGGCGATATCGTCATAGGTATCCGCGGCTTGGGTATACAATGCGGTGGCCGCCTTGATTTCTTCGGCGGTGGTTTTTTTGGCGTTTTTTCCGGCTTGATTCTGAGCTTCCGCGGATTTCCAATCATTCGGGAAATAGGTAGGACCCTGATTTTCCAGAGCATTGTTTCGAGACCGTTCCGCGCGGGCTATAGCCGCGTCTAAGGCTTTTCGAGCGTCATCATCTTCTTTGGCGAGCCGGGCGGTATTCTTGCGGACAATATCGTCGTAGCCGTCCGCGGCTTGGGTATACAATGCGGTGGCCGCCTTAATTTCAGGGGCGGTGGTTTTTTTGGCGTCTTTTCCGTTTTGATGCTTAGTCTCCGCGGACTGCCATTCTTTGGGGAAATTTGCGGGACCGTCTACGGCTTGAGCGTCTTTGCGGGATTGTTCCGCGCGGGCAATCGCGGCTTGCAAGGCTTTATCGGCGTCAGCCTGATCTTTGGCGTAAAGCGGGCGGCTTCGTCCGGCGATATCGTCATATTCGTCCGCGGCTTGGGTATACAACGCGGCGGCTGACTTGATTTCGTCCGGGGTGGTTTTTTTGGCGTTTTTTCCGGCTTGATTTTTGGATTCCGCGTTCTTCCAATCATTAGGAAAATAAGCCGGTCCGTCTACATCTATCGCCTGTTTCCGGGACTGTTCCGCGCGAGCCATCGCCTCATTCAAGGCTTTTAAGGCGTCGTCTTTTTCTTTCGCTATGATGGCGCGGCTTTTATTGGCGATGGCGTCATAGGCGTCCGCGGCTTGGGTATACAGCGCGGTAGCTGACTTAATCTCAGCGGCGGAGTCTCGTTTGGCGTCCTGTCCTGCTTTATGTTTAGTTTCCGCGGTTTGCCAGTCTTTAGGGAAATACGCGGGCCCCTGAACGTCTTGAGCGTCTTTGCGGGATCGTTCCGCGCGGGCGATAGCGGCTTGCAGGGCTTTTTGCGCGTCGTCTTTTTCCTTAGCGAAAAGAGGGCGGCTTTTATTCGCTATATCGTCGTAACTGTCCGCGGCTTGGGTATACAATGCGGTTGCCGCCTTAATTTCTTCGGTGGTGGTTTTTTTGGCGTCTTTTCCCGCCTTATTTTGAGCTTCCGCGGATTTCCAATCATTCGGGAAATAGACGGGACCTTGATTATCCTGCGCGTCTTTGCGGGATTGTTCCATTCGGGCGATAGCGGCTTGCAGGGCTTTCTGCGCGTCGTCTTTTTCCTTAGCCATAAGGGGGCGGCTTTTGCCGGCGATATCGTCATACTCGTCCGCCGCTTTGGTGTAGAGCGAAGCGGCTGATTTTATTTCTTCTAGGGTATCTTTTTTTGCGTCCTTTCCGTTTTGAAGGTCGGTTTCCGCGATTTTCCAATCATCCGGGAAATAGACGGGACCTTGATTATCCTGCGCGTCTTTACGGGACCGTTCAGCGCGGGCGGCCGCGTCCTGCAAGGCTTTGAGCGCGTCTTCCTGATCCTTAGCCAAGAGGGGTCCGCTTTTATCCGCGATAGCCTCGTATGCCTCGGTTGCCGCGTTATAGAGCGCGATAGCCGCGTTTACATCGTCAATCGTATCTTTTTTTGCGTTTTTTCCAGCGTCATTTTTAGATTCCGCTGATTTCCATTCGTCGGGAAAATAAACTTGTCCTTGGACATCTATAGCTTTTTTTCTGGCGTTTTCGGCGCGGTCTCGCGCGCTGTTTAAGGCGTCCAGAGCATCCTTACCGGGAGTTTGTCCGCTGGCGTCGGAGGACTGCGGCTGGACTGCGGCTTCTTCTGCCGGCGGAGCCGCATCAGGCGGTTTCGGACCGCCGCCGCAGGATAGCAACGCTAAAAAAAACGCCCCATAAAATAACCGTACTGTAAAATATTTCATACTGTCTCCTTAACACCCCTCTTTTGCTAAAGTATCTCCTACTATTAAATATAACGCGGTATATTTATTTATTCTAGTGAAAAAGAAAGATTTTTATCTGTATAGAAATGTTTTAATATTACTGAAATAATTTTAAATTTTTTTCTTTAGAAACTTCCCCGCTTTTTTTTAAACTTTTACAGCCTCCTTTAGAAACTTTACAGCCTCCTGTGAAACTTTTACAGCCTCCTGTGAAACTTTTACAGTCTCCTGTGAAACTTTTCCCGCCTCCTTTAGAAACTTCCCCGCCGGCTGTGAAACTTTTCCCGCTTCCTTTAGAAAAATTCCAGCCGGCTGTGAAACTTCCCTGCCGGCTGTGAAACTTTCCCCGCCGGCTGTGAAACTTTCCCCGCCTCCTTTAGAAACTTTCCCGCCTCCTTTGAAAAAAATCCTTTAAAAAAAATCAGGTTATAGGGGCGGGATTGAAAATCGTTAAATCGTTGTGGAGCTTGTATCGTTCCGCCCAGGGCTTGTAATCTCCCGAGGCGGCGTCAATAATCATGTTGAAGAGGCGTAATCCCGCCTCGGCTATGGTTTCTGAGCCTTCGGCTATGGTTCCGGCGTTTAGGTCGATAAGGTCGGGCCACAGCTCTTTGAGGATCGTGCGGGAACTGACCTTGATTACCGGCGCGGAAGCCAAGCCGTACGGCGTTCCGCGGCCGGTCATAAAAACCTGTAAAACGATGCCGCTTGCGAGCTGTTGCGCGCCGCAAACCATATCGCTGGCAGGAGCACCTGCGAAGATAAGCCCTCTTTGAGAGGGACGCTCGCCGGGAGAGAGAACTTCCGTCACCGGAGCCGTACCGGATTTTGCGATACATCCGAGGGCTTTTTCTATAATGGTAGCGAGTCCGCCTTTTTTGTTGCCCGGCGATGGATTAGCAGTCCGGTCCGCGCCGCCCGCGCGGAGATACGCGTCATACCAGCGCATCTCCGCGGCAAGTTTTTTCGCCGCCTCTTCGCCGGCGCACCGGGCGGCTATCAGGTGAACCCCGTCTCGGACTTCAGTGGTTTCCGAGAACAATACCGCGGCTCCCGCGCCCGCCAGCAGATCGCTTGCATACCCGGCGACAGGATTGGAAGTAATCCCGGAAAAGGCGTCGCTCCCGCCGCACTGCATGCCAACGCACAGCTTTGAAAGCGGCAACTCCGTCCGTTTCCGGGCGTTAAGGCGATGCAGTTTTTTTTCAGCCATCGACAAAATGGCGTCAATCATTCCCGTAAAACCCCGACATTCCTGAAGGATGATAACGTTTTCCGGCGCGTTTTCTTCCGGGTCCAAAAGCATATCCGGCGTAAGCATCTCACAGCCCAGCCCTACTACCATGATTTCCCCGCCGAAGTTTGGATTACGCAGAAGATTTTTAAGCGAGCCTATCCATATCGCGGAGTCCTTGACGTTCATCGCTACTCCGCATCCGTAGGCGTGATTGAGCGGAACAATATCGTCTACCTGAGGAAACCGAGGCAGAAGTTCCCGCTTCATTTTCTCAACCGCCGCGTTGACTACGCCGCTTACGCATTGCACAGCAGGCATTATGGCAAGAATATTGCGGATGCCCGCAAAAGAAGCCCCGGGAATATCGTAGCCCCGGAAAACCGTGCGAGGAGGAACCGGCAGAGCCGCGGCGGACGCCGTTCCCCACGGCATATTGTCCAAGTCAGGCGGCGGCGGAACCTCTATCATGGTTTCATTAATCCACGCGCCGGCGTTCGCCGCCTGTTTGAGATAGCCTATGACCGCGCCGTAGCGAATAACCGGCTCTCCCGCGGCAAGCGGACGAAGAGCGATTTTATGCCCCTGCGGAATATCATCCAGCGCGGTAAGCCCGCCTTCCAGAATCGCCCCTTTTGAGACCGCTTCTACCGGAATCGCTACATTATCTGTTTCATGTATCTGAATAATCCGTACGCTCAAAATAAACCGCCCGTTAAAGACGCGATGGCTTCCTGCGTCATCCGGTCGCAACGCTCATTAAACTCGTTCCCGGCATGACCTTTAACCCATTTCCAAGTAAGCAGAAACGCGCTGGAAACATCATCCAGCTTCTGCCATAAATCTATGTTTTTAACCGGCTTTTTATCGCTGGTTTTCCAGCCGTTTCTCTTCCACGCATGAATCCATGTCTGAATACCTTTTTGTACATATTGAGAATCCGTATAAACCGTTACATTCCCATGCCCTTCGTCCAAACCGGCTAAGGCTTCCAATGCCGCAATAACCGCGCTCAATTCCATGCGGTTATTGGTAGTGTTCATCTGCGATCCCCATTTTTCGGTAATAATTTTCGCGCTTTTGTCTTCAAGAATAACATACGCCCAAGCCCCCGGACCCGGATTGCCGGAACAGCCTCCGTCAGTATAAATCAGAATCCCCATATTTTAAAAAACCTCCTGCTCCAATGCTTCTTTAAGAGCTAATCCTGTCGGGGTAATCGCCAAGCCTCCAGAGGCGGTTTCCTTTATAATCGGGGGCATAGCATCGCCAATCCGTTTCATCGCCCACACAACCTCGTCAAAGGGAATACTGCTTTCAATACCGGATAAGGTTAAATCTACCGCGGCTAACACGTGCGCCGCAATAAAGGCGTTGCGTTTTACGCAGGGTACTTCCACCAGCCCCGCTACCGGATCGCAGGCGAGACCCAGAGAATTCTTGAGCGATAAAGCCGCGCCGGAAAAACAGCGTTTCAGAGGCAGTCCCTCCAGATACCCCAAAGCCGCGGCGGCCATCGCGCCGGCGGCTCCGCACTCCGCCTGACAGCCCCCTTCTGAACCCGCTAAGGTCGCGCCCTGAGCGATCAGCGCGCCGGCAAGACTCGCCACAAGAAACGCGCCCCGCAGACGAGGATCGTAAGGAGCCTCGTACATGACGGCAGACGTTCCAGCTTTTTCTTTGGCGTCCCACCACGCCCAAATTGTTCCCGGCACAATACCGCTGGACCCTGCGGTAGGAAAAGCGACGATTTTTCCGCCGCAGGCGTTAACCTCGTTTATAGCCAGCGCGTAGGCGATAGCCTTCCGGTACAGAGTATCATGGATAAGCTCCGCCCCAGCGGAAGCGAACGATGCCGCCCCGCCCTTAGTAAGCCCCGAACGAGAATGTTGAGGCTGTTCAAGCCCCTTGACGAGGGACATCCTCGTAACCCCTATGCGCCGGTCAAGCTCGGAAAGAATCTGCTCCTCCGAAACCCCGGCGATGAAGGCTTCCCGCTTCACCATGTAGGCTTCAGGAGCAACCCCTTCGGCTTGGAGTATCGCTTCAAGTTCAGATAAGGTATGGAATTTGAATTTCATAGACCGCCCAAAGAAGGAAACCGGATAACTTGATAAATAGGCGGAAGAGCCTGAATAAGATCGACCGCCGACTGCGGAAGAGAACCGTCAATTTCAACCACCAAGAGGGCTTCATCGCCTTTTTCCTTCCGATGACTGGACGTGCCGGCGATGTTAATCCCCTCCGCCGCAAGAATATGAGAAACAATCGCAATTACGCCTATTTCGTCATGATGCAGTACCAGCATAGCTTCGAGTTCTCCCGAGAGATTCACTCGGTATCCGTTGATTTCGTCAATACGGATAGACCCGCCTCCTATGCTCGACCCTCTGATGCGAAGGTTATGAGCCGTTTTCCGCCCTCCCGGAACAGGCGGAAAACCGATAAGCTCAATAACCGCCGTATTCGGATGCCATAACGGAGGCAATTCAGGAACCGCCCTAATCTCAATAGGAAAGCCCTTTCCCTGAGCCTGCAACTCTTTCAAAACCGCCCGCCCTCGGAAGAGGCGTTCATCTTCCGGGGGTATTCCCAGCAGTCCCGCAACCGCGGCATCTCCGGAAGAGTGACCTTTCCACGTAGACGCCAAAGACCCGTAGAAGCTGACCACAGCCTTCTGCGGAACCGAACCGTATATCTTTCCCGCCAGAAAACTAATCCGCCCGATCCCCGCGGTATGAGAACTGGAAGGACCTATCATCACCGGTCCGAATATCTCAAATAAGGAAACGTATTCTTTAGACATACGGCATTTAGAAGAATCTTAGGAGGAACCGTTTTTGGGTCATACTTCCGGCATCATTTCGACCCAATGAGCGTAAAGGTCAGCCCTGATTGGTAACGGCAGTCTGGATTATCCGGGTTTATTACCTTGCCGTTAGCATAAAATCCCACGCTTCCGGTGGAAAAGTCTTTAGGAGTCGCATATAACCGCCCCCATTCTTTACCGCCATCGCCTTGTATAATAATCTGAAGGGCTTTGGGCGCCTTTTCATCTCGAATTCCCATTTTATAAACCTCTGGACGATGCTGGATTTGAACCAGCGACTTCTACCGTGTGAAGGTAGCACTCTCGCCACTGAGTTAATCGTCCGAATACATTCTTTAATATAAAAATATCTTTTAGGTATGTCAACCGTTCGACCCTGAAAATATGAAAAATTTTGAGGCAATAATCTTTTCCGGCTCGGCAAACGCTTAGGTCAGGATTAAAGCCCGGTATAATCGGATTATTATCTGATATTATCCCGGTATTACAAAAAAAACAAGAAAATGTCAGGAAAGTACAAAAACTGGGCGTTTTTTTTGAGACGTATGACCCTAAAATAAGACTTATGGAATATAAACATAACCTTTTAACAAAACGATTATTTCAGAAACATGAATGGCAGTTGTATCTGTTCGTTTTTCCCACGATCATCTTCTTTCTCATTTTCCATTATATTCCCATGTATGGGATTGTTATCGCGTTCAGACGGTATAACATTACCCGCGGGATAGGAGACTGGGTAGGACTGATGTATTTTAAGCGGTTCTTTGATTCCAATATGTTTGGGGAATTATTGGTGAACACCGTAGTTTTGAGTTTTTATCAGCTTCTGGTGAGTTTCCCGTTTCCTCTGATATTGGCGTTACTGCTTAACCACAACCGCAGGAAATCTTTCGGACAGGCGGTTCAGACGATTACCTACGCGCCTCATTTTATTTCCCTTGTAGTTTTGTCGGGGATGCTCTACTTATTTACTTCGCCGAGTTCAGGCATCGTCAACTATATGCTGAACAAGATGGGGCATGAAGGCATAAACTTTATGGGAAAAGCGGAGTGGTTCCGGCATCTGTTCGTTTTGAGCCATGTATGGCAACACACAGGATATAACGCCATTATTTTTCTTGCGGCTCTCACGGCGATTGATCCGAGCCACTATGAAGCGGCGACGCTGGACGGCGCGTCGAAAATCCAGAAGATATGGTACATCGATCTTCCTGCGATCATGCCTACGGTGATAACGATGCTCCTGCTCCAAGTCGGACGGATGATGAACATGGACACTCAAAAAGCTCTGCTGATGCAGACCGCGACGAATCTTGCGACTTCCGAAATTATCGGAACGTATGTGTATAAAATCGGGCTTATTGATACGCAGTTCAGCTATTCTACCGCGATCAACTTGTTTCAGACCGTGGTAAACTTGGTCATCCTGATAATCGTAAACAAAGTCAGTAAGGCTTTGGCAAACGAAGGTCTCTGGTAATTTTTGTAAGGAAGGAATATGCAGGTTCTTAAACAAAAGCAAACCTCC
>JAIRPH010000016.1 GCA_031257135.1 Spirochaetaceae bacterium | reverse complement strand
TTGCCACACCATTAATTGGCACTGTAGCTATGCGAGAGCCATACACTCTATTAGCCATACATACACTCCGCTAGTTCACTCATTGTACACCATGCTTGATACCTTATGTAATCTAATATATCCCATATCATCTTTTTTTGCAAGTATTTTATGCTTTTTCTTAATAATTTCTAATTCAACCGCTTGGCGACCCTTCGGCGAGGGCGAGGAGGAGGCTGTGCCGGTCGTCGTGAGGATAGCGGCTCATTCATATAAAGCCTCCGGTACAGGCTTAGAAAAAAAGAAAAAAATTGTTTTTTTGCATAATTTATGCTATACTAATAAGTAAGGAAGGTAGCTATGAAACGGATAAGTATCATTATACTCTTAGCCGCCGGAATCGGCGGCTCTTTGTGGGCGGAAATTAGATTCGATCTCGGATTCGATCTGCTCTTTACCCAAAATTCACGGTCCGGCGAGGAAGATGACAACGTCCTGTTCAGCGGCGATTTCAAGCCCTTGCCTGAATTAGGACTATACGCCCAGTTCAATGTGGGAATCCTGCACTTCGGAGGAGGCATCCGGGGATTTTCTTATTTCCTGTACAGCGGCTTTTGGCCCTCGATATATCTGGAGGCGAACATAGCCAAAATCACCCTCCACGCCAGCGCAGGCGGATTCGTCTACGGAATATTAGACTTTATCGGAGACGGCTGTACCATGGAATACGACGAAGATAATTCGTCAGGCCACTCGGTCGCGCAAGTATTGTTACACAAGTCGATTATCCCGGAAATCTCTCTGTGGTTCAGAATCGGGAAAGTCTTCAGAATCGGCGGCGGCGGCATCCTGATCTTGTCCTTTGAAGAAGATCGGGAAAACGTCTTCGATGTTGACCCCCGCTTCTATCTCGGTATGAAATTCAGCTTCCCCAGCGAACGGCGGCGCATGAATCCAAACGGGACCCAGCGTTTCTTTTAACCTTTTTCTATAAACCTTTCTTGACAGCCGGCGGTTATTGGATTATATTTTAGAAAATTTGTATAGAAAGGAATATATGATGAAAAAATGGCAGGTCTCCTGCTTTGCTTATGGCTTATCGGGCGTTTTGGTTCCTGTTCCCTTGACTTTTCGGAACGCGCCCCTCCCGCATCGGCTACCGTCCAAAGCGAGACCGCTATTCATGTTCTTCTTAGAACGTGACGCGCTCGCCCGCATCGAAGAGACCGTTGATTTCTTGTGAAAACCCCGCATGAAAACCTCAAACATAGGATACGGTAAAATCAGAGGAAGCCTCCCTAAAGCCGCCTCGATTTTTAATATTTTTAATATATATAAAAGGAGTATCGCAAATGAAAAAAACATCCGTTCTGTTATTAGCCGTTTTGGTAGCCGGTTCTTGTTCAGACATTGGGATACCTGCTTCGGTAACGGTCAAAGGCAATCCGGGCTTGTATGTCCCTCTGGGAAAAATTTCCGAAATACAAGGCGGCGTTGCAGACGTAGCCAAGTTCGTCAGTAAAGACGAAATCAGAAACATGGTAAGCGATCCCGCTGAAAACGGCCGCACCATGCTCTACGACTACGCCCCGCCTGGAACAACGGCGATTACCTACCTGATCCGCTTTCAAATTGCGGACATGAAGCTGGATTTCTCGGAATACGTGAAAACCGATGTGTCCATCCCTGAAATCCGGTTTGAAAATCCTCTCGATCAACCGCTGGAGTTGCCTCCGGTTCCCATAGACCTAAAGGATATGGGAAAACTGGTTAAATCCCTTGAAGGCACTCAGTCGGGTATTACGATTCAAAATCTCGCCCTCAAGGACAGCCTTGAAGTCAAGATTCCCGCCCTGGGCATCCCGGACTATATCCGCGGAACCCCGGACGGATCATCCCTCGCATTCTTAGGCGGGGACTTCACCCTCCGCCCTCAAACCGGTACCATCGAGATGTTCATTAGGCTGACCGGGAAATGTCCCCAAACCGGCATCGCTCCTCAGATGACCCTTGACTGGACTAAGGCGAAGATTGATACCAGCGGCAATTCCCCGCTGGCCGGAGCCTATCCCCTTGACATGAGCGGATTAATGAAGTCTTTAGGTCCGGGCGTTACCTTTAAGCAGGCGAAAGGCTATCTGTACATAACCGGCATCGAAACCGGAAAGGTATCCCTCGGGCTAAACCATACCGATTTAGTATCAGATAAAGACTTAGAGCCGAAGCCGACGCCCCGATTCAGCCCGGACACACCGGAATTTCAAGGGCTTCTGCCGGAAGACAGCATTACGGACAATCCTTTCATCGATCTTACCGAAGCCTTTACCGCGGATAAAAAAGAACTGAGCTACACGATCAAAATAGATGAGATGCATATCACAAAAGAAAACTCCGCGGGAAAAGCCATCGCCGTCGATCTGGTTGTCGAGCTTCCCCTCGAATTTTCCGTCGCCAATACGGTTGTGGAACAGGAAGGCAAGCGGTATGTAAAACTCGATTTAGGAAACGGCATCCTGCCTAAAGGCAACGGAACGGATATATTCGGCAGAAGTCCTAACGCCAAAAATGATTTTTTTAACGATATACAAGACGTCGCCATCAAAATAAAAAATATCGAAAATACCTTCTTTCCTATTTCTTTGTTAATTGCCGTAAAGTCGCGGAGCGAAATCGTCCAGCTCTTTTCGGATACCGGCGCGATACCGGATCAAACCATAGCTCTTGGAACCACGCCTAATCCCTTCAGCCCGAAGTTTGAAATCCTTCTTCCCATCAAGGACGGCGAAAGTACCGGTACCCTTACGCTTCAGCGCGCGGAAGGAGAACCTAAATTCGACTTCTTTCTCGCCGCGGAAGCCAAAGCCGGTATAGAAATAACTCAAACCTTTTAGGAGTAACTATGAACCTACAACGATATGCGCCTCTGGCGGCGTTTCTGATAGCCTTATCCGCGCCGGCACACGCGGAACAAGCCCGCAGGTTTTTTGAAATCGGCGTTGACGCCGCCGGAGGATTCGCGAACAACCTCCTCGGCGCAGAAGATATATTAAAGAAAAACATCGTCATCGACCTGAATAAATTCGCGGACGTACGGGAAGACGGTTTCTGGATAAACGCCGGCTTGGACACTGCGGCGTTTATTAACGTAGCCTTCGGAGAAAAAGTAACCGGCTCCTGTAAAGTAAACCCCGGAGAAAACGGATTCGGACTGTCTGTGGGCGCGTCAGGGGGCGTTTTCGCTAATATCCCTAAGTCGCTGTTGATCTTCCTCGGAGAAGGAAACATAAACGCCCATTCTCCCAATGGCGATTTCATCGCGTACGGAGGAGTGTTCGCTGACGCGGAAGTTGATGTACATTTCAAAATAGCTAAGAAACTGCGTATCGGCATTGTACCGGCAATGTATGTCCCGATAATCTATATTCCCAAGTCTTCTATCCATTACCGTTTAGAAGCCGAGGACGCGCTGAAATTCAATACCAGCGGCGAGATAAACGTGTACAGCCCCTTTTCTCTTGAAGACCTCAGCAACATCGCGATAGACGCGGACTCGTTGCTTGACGCGAAAGGATTTGATCTATCCTTGAATACGTCTTATGATATTTTATCTTTCCTGAATATCGGCGCGGATATTATTCATATTCCGCTTATTCCGTCTCATTTAAAGTATCAAATGAACATTACCGGCAACATAGCTGTTGACGGTAGCGAACTTATCGCCGGAGGCAGTCTGGATATTCCCAATTTAGATACGGTGATTCAGCAGAATTACGCTTCAAATGCGTCCAAGTCAGTAATGCGTCCTTTGCGGTTTGATTTCTACGGACGCTTTCACTGGGGCAATAAGCGGTTTGATTGGCTGTCGATACGGCCGAACATCGGATTTACCATGCTGAATCCCGCGGAAGAATTTTGGTTTAACGCCGGCTTAGACCTGCGGCTGAATCTTGCAAATATCCTTATATTCCATATCGGTACGGGCTACGAAGAAACCCTGTGGAAGCATAGGGCTGGATTCGCGCTCAATCTGCGGGTCTTTGAGCTTGACGTTGAGGTAGGGCTTCAGTCTCAGGATTTTGTCAAAAGTTTCCAACTGACCGGATTGCAAGCCGGCGTTGGCGTACGCATCGGATTCTAAGGAACCGCAGATAGTCGCTATGAAAACTCCGTGGAAAGATATATACCGTCCTGACGCAAAAATCGGACGGTTTTTAAGCGTTTTAGCCCTGTTCGGTATCAGCTACGGTCTGTACCGAGGGATTCAGGATAATTATCTGGCGGAGATTGTTCGCATCACCGCCTTTGAACGGGGAATCGTAGAGTTCTTCCGGGAAACGCCGGGGCTTTTGGTGGTAGTAATACTTGCCGCCATGTACCGGTTCGCCGAAAGCCGTATCTTCAAGATCGGCATTGCAATTATGTTCGCCGGGCTTATCGGACTGTTGGTCAGCGGTACGAGTAAAATTACGGTAGTGCTTTTCATGGTGGTTTTTAGTTTCGGGGAACATATTATCATGCCGGTAAGAACCACCATATCCCTCGATTTGGCGAAACGGGATCGTTCCGGGGCGTCTTTGGGCATTACCGGCGCGATTGGTCATCTGGGAAACATCGCCGGATACATCGCTGTTACGGCTCTGTTCTTTCTGTTTTCCCGGATCGGCTCCGGCCGGGAAAGCGTGCTTCCTTTTAAGACTATCTTCGGAGTATCGGCCGCGCTCATGGCGGGGGCTGTGCTGGTTGCGCTGGCTTTGAAGGAAACTACCCTCAAAAGCCCTCGGCGGCGGTTTTACTTTGCGAAGAAATTTCACAAATACTATATGCTGGAAGTATTCTACGGAGCTAGGAAACAGATTTTTCTCACCTTTGCTCCGTATGCGCTTATTCTTCAGTACGGCGCGGATACGTCGGTAATTGCTCTGCTCTTAGCGATTTGCGCCGGGTTTGGGCTTCTATGCAGTCCGCTTATGGGGCGTCTTATTGACAGGCTCGGCTTTAAGTGCATCATGGTGGCGGACACGCTGATTTTAATCGCGGTTTGTCTTCTCTACGGTTTCGCGCACCGGATTTTTCCGATGCCTATCGCTTTTGCCGTGGTCTGCGTAAACTATGTACTTGATTCGATTATATCCTTAGGCAGTATGGCGAGCAACGTTTACGTTCAAGCCATTGCGTCGAATCAGGAAGAAATTACCGCTACCCTGTCTACGGGAGTTTCGGTGAATCACGTCATCAGCATCCTCATTGCCCTTATGGGAGGCTGGATTTGGAAAGTCACCGGCATCGAGGTTCTTTTTTCCATGTCCGCATTGCTGGGACTTATAAACAGCATTTATGCGGCAACCATCAAGAACGAAGAGAAGCCCGCTTAGTTGCAATCTGCGTCCGCGAGGCAGGAACCGCCCCGCCTGCAAGCCGCTGTTCAGCGGGCTAGTCGCGGTAGCGTATCGGGAAACACAGAACTTCCCGGCTTTGTTTTGCGGGAAAGGGTAACGCTTTGCAGACTGCCTTACTTAGAGTTTCTGCGCCTCTTCAGCGGATAAGTTCGTTACCCGGCTTATCTGCTCAATAGGAATCCCCATCGCTTTGAGGTTCCGGGCAATCTCAAGTTTTTCGTTTTTAGCGGCTTCTTTAGCGGCTTTTACGGCGGCTTCCGCGGCCGCGGCTTTAGCGCGGGCTTCCGCAACAAGTTCCTGCGCGGCTTCCGCGGCGGCAGAGCGGACATCCTCGTCGTAAAAGGCGATCTGGGCTTCCCGCTTTTCATAAGCCCGATAAGCCTCCCGATCCATCGTCACCAAGTCCATGCGCTCCTGCGC
>JAIRPH010000214.1 GCA_031257135.1 Spirochaetaceae bacterium | reverse complement strand
GGATTAGCTTCATCCGGGTGGGGGATCGTCGAAGCGGACGCCCGGCGCATCCGGTATATCGCGCACGGGTGCATCGAAACCAAACCTGACCTCCCCCATTCGGAACGCCTTTTGCACATTTACGAGCAGTTCCGCGGGGTTTTGGAGACCTACGACCCCACCGAATCCGCTATGGAGACTCTGTATTTCGCCAAAAACGTGACCAGCGCAATCCCGGTCGCCGAAGCCCGGGGGGTTTTGTGCGTAGTTTTAGCCCTACGGGGGCTTGCGGTCCGGGAGTATACGCCGGCGGTAATCAAGCAGTCCGTGGTCGGCAGAGGCGCGGCGGATAAAACGCAGGTGCAGAATATGGTCAGGATTATTCTCGGTCTCCCGGAAATCCCAAAACCAGACCACGCGGCCGACGCCCTCGGCGCGGCGGTCTGCTCCGCCAATACCATCACCCCAGAACCCGGGGTCTATTAGTCAACTACCCACGCCTAAAGGCGGGGGGTTGATAAGCGGAATATCTTTAGAAAAAGTTAGAAAAAAGATATAAATTCCGCTTGACCCTTAAAACAAAAATCAGTATTATGGTATTATATGGAAAAGGCCATCTTAGCTCAGTCGGCTAGAGCGCCTGACTTGTAATCACGAGGTCCCCGGTTCGACTCCGGGAGATGGCTCGCGTACACCCGGGGAGATTCCCGAGCGGTCAAAGGGGGCAGACTGTAAATCTGTTGCTTCGGCTTCGTAGGTTCGAATCCTTCTCTCCCCAACAGGGACCGTCCAAAAGGGCGGTCTCTTCTTTTTGGAGTTATCGAGAAAAATGCCTGTTCAGCCCTTTTACGCTCAAGGACTTAGGTTTTCCTGTATCCGCTGTTCCGCCTGTTGCCGATATGAAAGCGGGTTTGTGTTCCTTTCTGAAAAAGATGTGCTTGTTCTAGCAAAAAATCTCAGTATGAGCTATAATAATGTTATAGAAACCTATTGTCGATGGGTTCCTGCGTTAGGGACGGAGCGGCTTTCTTTAAAAGAAACGCCGGATTATGATTGTATTTTCTGGAAAAACGGATGTTCGGTATACGAAAGCCGTCCCCTCCAGTGCAGGTCCTTCCCATTCTGGCGGTCGAATCTCGCGTCTTTGGATATGTGGAAACGGACAGCGGCGGATTGCCCGGGCATGGGAAGGGGTACTTTATTTACAAGGGATGAAATAGAATTATGCTTAAACAAACAAGCGGCGGAACCTATCATTACAAGAAAATCTTGAAAGGAGCGGAACTATAGATGCGTATCCGCTTTTGGGGCGTCAGAGGGTCTCTCCCGTCGCCGGTGGTCCCTATGCAGATTCAGGATAATATACGGGCGATTCTCGAACAGGCAACCCCGAAGGATATCGAAAGCTCTGAAGCTATAGAACGGTTCCTTGCCGGACTTCCGCCGTGGCTCTTTGGGACCGTCGGCGGAAACACCTCCTGCGTCTCCCTCGACTGGGGGGATTCGGAACGGCTTATCCTGTTCGACGCAGGCTCAGGAATCCGGGAGCTGGGACTCGCGGCGGAACGGTCCCAGCCTCAGATCGCTTCTTATCATATCTTTTTTTCTCATTTCCATTGGGATCACATTATGGGATTGCCCTTTTTTAATCCCGCCTATAATCCGCAGGCGGACATAACCTTTTATTCTCCTCAGCCGAACCTTGAGGCGATTTTGGCGGAGCAAATGAAGGCTCCCTATTTTCCGGTCGCCATGAATACCATGAGCGCGGGAAAAACATACCGAACCTTAACGGAGCCGCTAATCCTGCCCGGAGGAGTAACGGTTTCCTACAAAAGAATGAAGCATCCCGGAGGTTCTTATTCGTATCGGGTAGATGACGGAACCCATCGCTTCATCTACGCCACAGATGTAGAGCTGTCCGCGGAAGATTTTCTCGAAACTAAAGAAAATATATCCTTTTTTAAGGATGCAGATGTGGCGGTTATTGATTCTCAGTATACCTTACAGGATGCCATAGAAAAATACAACTGGGGACACAGCTCGTTCAGAGCCGCCGCGGATTTTGCCGCTCATTGGGGAATAAAACAGCTTGTTATTTTTCACCATGAGCCGACCTATAATGATAGAGAGGTATATGGTATTCTGCAATCCGCTCGGTGGTACGCCGAACAGATGCAGTTTAACCTGCCGGTAACTCTGGCGACAGAGGGTTTGGAGATGATATTGTAAAACGATTCTGCCGTGAGGGAGGGAAAAGCGGTGCATCGGGTAATCAAAATTATCGGCCTCATTATTGCCGTATTCACAACGCTGGCGGCGTTGTGCGCCGTTCTCGGCGCAGGAGGGTATTGGTATTTTAACGCCCCTCCGCCGGAAGCCCCGGGGTCAGTCCCTTTCGAGGTGTATAAGGGAGAAACCGCTATGGCTGTAGGCAAACGTTTGGAAGAAGCGGGGCTTATCAAAAGCCGGTATCTCTGGTATATCCTTTCCCGGCTTGATTCTCAGCATATCAAAGCCGGGGTTTATCGTCTGGAGACGCCGGCGTCTCAAAGGGAGATTCGGTCGGTTTTTGTCGCCGGAGCCAAGGACCCGCTGAAGCGGGTAACGATCCCCGAAGGAGTTACGCTGAAGAAAACCGCTCAGATTCTTGAGGAAACGGGAATCTGTTCAGACGAGGAATTTCTCTCAGCCGCGCAGAACCCGGAGATTCTAAAGGAGTACCGTGTTCCGGGAGAAACGATGGAAGGATTTCTCTATCCCGATACCTACCTCTTTCCGCCGGAGTATCCGGCTCGTCTGGTAGTTAAGACTATGGCGGACACCTTTTTCCGGCGGCTTGAGTCCTTGACCGATATTTCCGCCTTAAGCCCGGACGACCTTTACCGGAAGGTTACGCTTGCTTCGATAGTAGAGCGGGAATACCGAGTAGACGACGAGGCGAAAGTCATGTCCGGAGTGTTTTACAACCGCCTGAATATCGGGATGCCCCTCCAATCCTGCGCCACGGTGGAATATGTGATTACCGAGATTCTCGGAAAACCGCATCCTGAAGTTATCTATAATAAAGACACGGAAATTAAAAATCCCTACAATACCTATGTGATGCCCGGATTGCCTCCGGGACCCATATCGGCTCCCGGATCGATAGCGTTGGAGGCGGCTTTTAATCCGGCTACTAGCGATTATCTCTATTTCAGATTGGTCGATACATCGACAGGAAGGCATTATTTTTCAAAAACCTTTGACGATCACATTAAGGCGGGACTTTTGTACGTCAAGGGAAACCGGAAAAGCTAGGAGACGCCGGAAGTGGGTATCATCGCGCAGGCTACGATACAAGAATTAACCGATAGATTGGACCCGATTGCGGTTATCGGGGACTATGTGCGGCTGGAAAAGCGGGGAGGACGGTATATGGGGCTTTGTCCGTTTCATACTGAAAAGACCCCCTCTTTTTCGGTGAGTCCTGACCAAAAATTGTACTACTGTTTCGGGTGCGGCAAGGGCGGTACAATACTCGGCTTCATCATGGAAATGGATAAGCTCTCCTTTACGGAAACCGTTACGGTCCTAGCTAAACGGTACGGAATTCCGGTTGTATATGAAAACGCGGGACC
>JAIRPH010000037.1 GCA_031257135.1 Spirochaetaceae bacterium | reverse complement strand
ATAACCTTTTTGTTGCCCATGACTTCCGCGGTGAGGGTTTTGTCCGCAAGAATCTCTACCGAGGTAAACCGCTTGCCGGTTTTACTCACTATCGCGTTAGCTAGAGAGAGTAACTGTTCTTCATCGCCGGTCTCGCCGAACATCTTTACTATCAGATAGTCGTTTAACGGATTAAGACGCATCATAGCTTTAGTATACTCCAGTATCGTTTTCCTGTCAATCTGATCCTTAATTGCGGTAACGTATCTGCGCCTGCCAGCGGGTTTAACGCCGGCAGGTTAAGACTTTGTGGTAAAGGCGGGCGGGGCGAGTGTTTCCCGCAATGCCGCCGCGCCGCTGTTCCCTAGTCGCTGTAGCGTATCTGCGCCCCGGCGGGAAACGCGCCTCTTCCTACCGCGGTTCTGCGGGAAAGCGTAACGCTGGTCAAGCTACTGCACTCGTAAAACGTCCAAGGCTCGATAGAGGCGACCGAGCTTGGGATAGTAACGTTGGTTAGGCTCCTGCACCCGGTAAACGCCCCATTCTCGATAGAGGTGACCGAGTTGGGGATAGTATATGCGCCCTGCTTGCCTCCGGGATAGGTTATCAGGGTTTTCTGATCTTTACTGAACAGGATGCCATTGACGCTAGTATAGTTCGGATTACGCTGGTCTACGGTAACACTGGTTAGGCTCCTGCACCCGGAAAATGCCCTCTCCCCGATAGAGGTGACCGAGCTTGGGATCGATACGCTGGTTACGCGCCGGCACCCGGAAAACGCCCAAGGCTCGATAGAGGTGACCGAGCTTGGGATAGTAACGCTGGTTAAGCTACTGCACCCAGAAAACGCGAGAATCCCGATTTCTGTGATCGAGTTGGGGATAGTAACGCTGGTTAAGCTACTGCACCCGAAAAATGCCTCATGCCTGATAGAGGTGACCGAGCTTGGGATAGTAACGCTGGTTAAGCTACTGCACCCAGAAAACGCCGACTCCCCGATATACGTGATCGAGTTGGGGATAGTAACGCTGGTTAGGCTACTGCACCCAGAAAACGCCCAATCCCCGATAGAGGTGACCGAGCTTGGGATAGTAACGCTGGTTAAGCTACTGCACCCGGAAAATGCCGACTCCCCGATATACGTGATCGAGTTGGGGATAGTAACGCTGGTTAAGCTACTGCACCCGGAAAACGCCTCACCCCCGATAGAGGTGACCGATTCGGGGATAGTAACGCTGGTTAGGCTCCTACACCCGAAAAACGCACCCCACTCGATAGAGGTGACCGATTCGGGGATAGTATACGCGCCCTGCTTGCCTCCGGGATAGGTTATCAGGGTTTTCTGATCTCTGCTGAACAGGATGCCATTGACGCTGGTATAGTTCGGATTGCTACGGTCTACGATAAAACCGGTCAGTCCGGTACAGCCGGAAAATGCCCGAGCCTCGATAAGTGAGGTGACCGAGCTGGGGATGGTAACGCTTTTCAGGCTGGTATTATCTTTAAACGCTCCGTTAAACGCTCCGTTGTTCCAACTCCCGTAAATTCTAGTGACCGGCAGACCGTCAATCTTGTCCGGTATTGCAACCTGCGCCGCGGAACCCTTGTACTTAGTGATTTCGATGGTTTGAGCCGCGCCGGAACCGTTTGTCTTATACTCGAAGTCTCTGACGGTTTCGGCGGAAACCGCCGCGCCTAAGCCTGCCATCAGCAAGACGAGGACTGCGCCTCTTGCCGATATATGTTTCATAAAAAAGTCCTTTCGTAGTTTTTGCCCTCGTTGCGGAGGTTTTTCTATCTTTTCTATCTTTTCTATCTTTTCTATAGGAGCCGTTGCCGGCTTCGCGTAACCCGCTTGCGTCCTAAGCAAGACGGGGTTACTGCCTTGTGTTACGGGCATGGCGTCTGACGCCCTGCCCGCCGAATCGCCGAGCAGGTTCGGCGGGCGGAAAAAATACGGATTCGATTATTCCGTTCCGTATAAAATACTACGACAAATATAATACCGTTAATACAGCCTATGCCGAAATAGCGATCCTCCGTTCCCGAATGAGAAGCGTCAAAACCTTCAAAAAAAAGGGGTCATCAAAGACCTTTAGAATTTCTGCAAAGCCAAAGCCATGCAGGTCTTTGTTGCGCTTATCCTTTTTTTCGTCCCATTTGAATCGTCCGTTTTTGCTGATAATTGTTTTGCCCATACCCCTTGGGTTCCTTGTTTTTCAAAATATCTAAGGACCGTATTCCTGTCAAGCCGCGCAATCTGCGCCGGCAGGCTACGCGGCGGAATTTTTTTCTTGAGGGGCAGAGATTTTTCCTTGCGAGGCAAAAGGTTTTTCTTGCGCGGCAGAACTTTTCTCTTGAGGAGCAGAGATTTTTCCTTGAGGGGTAGAGATTTTTCCTTACGAGGCAAAGGTTTTCTCTTGAGGAGCAGAGATTTTTTCTTGCGAGGCGGAACTTTTTTCTTGAGGGGCAGAGATTTTTTCTTGCGAGGCAAAAGGTTTTTCTTGCGCGGCAAAGATTTTTTCTTGAGAGGCGGAACTTTTCTCTTGAGGGGCAGAGATTTTTCCTTGCGAGGCAAAGGTTTTTCCTTGCGAGGCAAAAGGTTTTTCTTGCGAGGCAAAAGGTTTTTCTTGAGGGGGCAGAGGCGATGGCGGCTGATACAAAAATAGACCAGCCGGCAGGATTTTGTTAAGGACTCTGCGCCTGCGTTATCCCCCTATTGACGAATCATCATATTTTGATATTATGTAACTATGTACGCGTTAGTAGAATTTAAAGGTAAACAATACAAAGCCGAAAAAGGCGCGCTCTTGAAGGTTGATCGGGTCGAGGCTGAAGTCGGGTCCAATCTGGCTATAGACTCGGTGCTGATGGTGTGCGGAGAGACCGTAACCGTAGGGTCCCCCTATGTGACGGGCGTTACCGTATCCGCGGTGGTGGAAGCCCATAAAAAGGATAAAAAAATTATCGTTTTTAAGTATAAACCTAAAAAAGATTACCGCCGCAAACAAGGACACCGGCAACCGTATTCGCTTATTAGAATCGGAGACATCGGGGGAGCCTAATCGCGGATAGCGGATGATAGAAATCAAAGCTATTGTAGATGAGGAAGGATTGCTCAGAGCGTGCGGCGTTACCGGTCATGCAGGGGCGGGTCCCAAAGGGGGCGATATTGTCTGCGCGGCGGTATCGGTACTCGCTCGGACCGGCGCAGAAGTCCTTTCTAACAGAACAGGAATCCGAGTGCTACAGGAAGCTCCACAACGAGGAGTCTTTTGGATGGAAATCGACTGCGCTCCGAAAGAAAAGGATTTCCTTTTCGGAGCAGGGACGTTTCTGTTGGAAGGACTCAAATCCGTTTCTCAAGAGTACCCGGATTATTGCAGTATGACGATATGGAGGAACTAATATGGCTCGAAAACGAGGCGGCAGCGGCGCGAAAAACGGGCGGGATTCTAATCCTCAGTACCTGGGGATTAAGGCTTCCGGCGGATCATTCGTAAAAGCAGGGGCTATCATTGCCCGCCAGCGGGGAACCAAGATTCACCCAGGGGCAAACGTAGGATGCGGCGGAGATTATACGCTCTTCGCCTTGATTGACGGAACGGTTTCGTTCACCAGCCGCCGGGGACGGAAGCTGGCAGGAGTCATCCCAGCCGAAACCGCGCAAACCATCCCGTAATACCCGCTTTGGAAAAGCATGGAAAAATTTGCCGACGAAGCCCTGATTGAAGTCGCCTCAGGTTCCGGAGGAAACGGATGCGTCGCATTCCGCCGGGAAAAGTATGTCCCCAAAGGGGGTCCCTCCGGAGGAGACGGCGGAAGAGGCGGCGATGTGGTCTTTGTAATCCGCCGCAACCTCCGAACCTTGGCGCATCTCAGGTACCGGCAGTTTTTCAAAGCCGAAAACGGCAGAGACGGAGAAGGCGCAGGACGATACGGCAGAAACGGAGCGGATATAGTAATTCCAGTGCCGCCCGGAACCATTCTAACCGACGCGGATACCGGCGAAGTAATCAGAGATTTCGGCAAGCATACCGAAGAATTCCGGTTCCTGAAAGGCGGAAACGGAGGATGGGGCAATATTCGCTTTAAGTCTTCGGTGAATCAGACGCCCCGGAAGGCGTTGCCCGGTAAATCCGGCTTACAGGTTCGGGTGCGGGCGGAACTTCAGCTCATGGCGGATATAGGCTTAGTCGGCTTCCCTAACGCGGGCAAGTCTTCCCTGCTGGACCGCTTCACTAACGCCCGTCCGAAAATTGCGCCCTATCCCTTTACCACGAAAATTCCGAATCTCGGCGTGCTTACCCTTGACGACCGGGACATTATCCTTGCGGATATTCCGGGACTCATCGAAGGCGCGTCAGAAGGGCTGGGACTGGGCATCCGCTTCCTCAAGCACATTTCCCGAACCGCGGCATTGGCGTTTTTAATCGACCTCTCGGACGACGCCTATCCAGACCGGTTCGACATCTTATACAAAGAATTGGAAGCCTTTTCCCCGGGACTGGTTCGGAAACCCCGGGTAATCATCGGCACGAAACGGGACGTACCCGGAACGGCTGAACGCTTGGAAGACCTGAAAGCGAAGTATCCGGCGGAAACGGTACTGGGGATTTCGGTCTTTTCCGGGCTGGGACTCTCGGAATCCGCTGAGGTTATGGCAAAGCTGTCCGGGTATGAGGAGTAGCTTGTGAAGTTAGCGGTTTTAGGCGGGAGCTTTAACCCGGTCCATATAGGGCATCTGTTTTTGGCTGAGGCGGCCCGCGCCGCGTTCGGGTATGACCGGATTATCTTCATTCCCGCGTATCAGTCCCCTTTTAAGCCCGAGGCTCAGGGAGGAAGTCCCAAAGACCGGGTGGATATGCTCGAATCCGCGCTTGCCGGAAATCCGTGGTTTACCTTCGACGATACTGAAATCCGGCGGAAAGGGGTTTCCTATACTATTGATACTATTCTGGATATAACAAGCCGGTATCGCCCCGAGGGAAAGCCGGGGCTTATTTTAGGGGACGATTTGGCGGAAGATTTTCCTAAGTGGAAAAACGCCGGAGATATTATTAACCGGACGGATATTATCATAGCTCACCGTATGTCCGCGGACGGAGCGGACTTTCCCTACCCTCATAAAACGCTTAACAATGAAATTATAGCGGTCTCTTCGGCTCAAATCCGGGAACGGATTCAACAGCGCGGCGCATGGCGATACTTGGTGCCTGAAAACGCCCGGTATATCATCGAAGACCGCCGGCTTTACGGATATAGCCCGCCTTTTCAGACCCCGATTTCGCAGTCTCTCACGGTCTCGATAGAACGGGCGGTACGGGATATGGTAAGCCCTTCCCGGTTCGTTCATTCCCGGAATACCGCGCTGTTGAGCTGGGACTTGTGCCTGCGCTTCGGACTCGACCCCGCGGCCGGGTATCTGGCGGGGATTGCCCACGATATATGCAAATCCCTGAACGACGCGGACATGATCGCCCTTGCCGAAAAAGACGGAGAACCTTTCTCTAAGCCGGAACGGAAAAAGCCTTCTCTGCTTCACGCCAGAGCCGGAGCAGTGTTATTGCGGGAACGCTTCGGGATACGCAATCCAGATATTCTTCAGGCAGTGAGATTTCATACCACCGGCGATGCGGTTATGGGAGACTTGGCAAAGACGGTATACATCGCGGATAAAATTGAAATCTCCCGGGAAGGGATTGATCCCGAAATCCGAGAACTTGCCGATACCGCAGACTTAGACCGGCTCTTCGGAGCCGTGCTGAACGATACCGTAGCTTATCTTCAGTCTAAAGAAACGGATATTTCCGAAGGGACCTTGCGGCTTCTGGAAGCTATGCGTAAAAGGAACAGGCTATGAGACCTAAGAAAACCCGGGTTCTTAAATTTGACGCCAGTATCTTTCTGCTAGGGCTTATTGTGGCGCTTCTTGGGGGAGGGATTTTTGTTACCATCGGAGCTTTGCGGGCAGACCCTATCGAAGGCGCCTTAACCAGAGATCGGGTCATCAACGCCTTGTTTGTCTTTGAGGGAAAGGGGAAGCCCTTAGGAACCTACGTGTTTATGTACTATCCCGGCACCAAACGAGCCGCCGTATTCGATATACCCGGGGAAGTAGGCTTGATCCTACAGAAGATCAACCGGGTTGACCGAATAGATACGGTTTATGATCCTCAAAGGGTATCGACTTTTGAAAACGAAATCGAGCGGCTTTTGGACATTGACATTAGTTTTACCTTTGTGCTGGATACGGTCAATCTCGGCAAGGCTGTTGATATTATCGAAGGGGTGGAAATCTTCATCCCTTCCCCGGTAGAGCTATATAACGAAGATACCCCGGTTTTGTTTCCCTTCGGCGTGACTCGGCTGGACGGCGATAAAGCCCGGCTCTATGTTACCTACGAACTGCCGGAAGAAAACCATGAAGTCGTTACGTTCCGGCGGCAGAGGTTTTTTTTGGGATTTATTAAACGTCTGGGAGAACAAAACGAAGTTTTAAAGAATCCGCTGGTCGCTCAAACCTATCAGTCGCTTTTCAAAACCGGCACGAATCAGCGGGTAAGAACCCGGCTGTTTGACGAATACGCGGGGATCGATATAGAACGAGTCAATATTCAGTCGGTAGGCGGGAATATCCGGGAAGTTTCCGGGAAGACTCTGCTGATTCCCTATTACGACGGGACCCTTATCAAGGACATTGTGCGTCAGACGCTGACCGGGCTGACGCGGCTCTCGGAAGGGTCCTTTGTCGAGCGGGTGTTTACGGTGGAGGTTCTCAACGGCACCGCGACGGTAGGGCTTGCCGGGAGAACCGCGGAACTTTTGCAGGGCTTCGGGTATGAGGTTATATCTATCGGCAATGCGGATCGGAGCGATTATGAATCCACGGTTATCATTGATCGGTCTGGGAATGAAAATATGGTCAGAACTTTTGGGGATATTATCAAGTGTAAGAACTTCCGGTTTGAACAGCCTGCTGAAAATTCTGAACTGGAAATGAATCTGCAAAATTTAGAGTATCGCTCGGATTTTATTCTTATCATTGGAAATGATTTTAAGGGACGATATGTTGATGAAAGATGATATGTCTCAGGCTATAGCTTTAGGCAGGCTCCTCCGGGATTACCGGGGAGGAGCGGTGACGGTTCTGGACCTTCGGGAAACCGATGGATGGACCGACTTTTTCGTGATAGCCACCGTAACGAGCGCGACTCATCTTCTGGGTTTGGAACGGCACGTCCGGGAATTTTCCCAAGAAAACGGGATCGATATTCTCCGAGTTTCGCCCCGCCCAAAGGGAACAACCACAGCTTCCGAGGATGAATGGCTTATTATTGATTTGGGAACGATTGCGGTTCACTTGATGTCTTCAAAAACCAGAGACTTTTATGATCTTGAACGATTATGGGACGCCGGAGCGGTTATTTTTCAAGAAAATCTTACGGCAGTCCCTGCAAGGTAGCGTTCCCCGCCCTCAAAGAGCAGGGATTAGAACAGCTCTTATACCCTACTCGTCATCTTCATCATCGCTGTAGAACTCTCCGTTTCCCTCCTCTTCGTAAAAGCCGTCATCGTCGTCGAAGTCGTCATCGAAATCGTCGTCGAAATCCTCTCCGTCTTCGGGGTCGTCTTCATCGCTCTCATAGGCTAAGAAAGAATAAGGAACCCGATCCCATTCTTCAGGGTCGTCGCTTTCATCAAGAGGACAATATCCGGTTGACGGCGCAAAGGCGAAAGAGTATACCTCGTCTTCGGGGGTAGAAAGCCGCCGGGTATGTATGGTCTCATACAGAGTCATAGCATTCTCCATTTGATTTAATTTCTCTTGTTCTCTTGAAACATAAGTGAGAGGTTCGGTATTTGTCAACAGGTTTCTGTACTATCTTTAATTTTATGGAACCTATAAATATACAAAAAACCTCTTTACAAAAGATACCCGTTTTTGCTATATTTAAAGAATGAACGTACAAGGCCGCATGGAAGTCAACGCCCCGAGTAAAATTAATGTGCATTTGAAGGTGAAAAGCCGGCGGACCGATGGGTATCATGATTTGGAAAGTATTTTCTTAGCCCTTGCTTTTGGGGATATATTGCGGTTTGAGCTTACAGAAGACAAGAACGCCTGCGAGGTGCTGATGAATTGGAAGCCCCTCCAGGAGGCGGGAATTTTCCCGGAAGAAGCGCGGTTCTTGTCGGCTGAAAATAATAGCGTGTATCAGGCGGCGTCCTGTTTCAGAAAACGGACCGGATTTAATCAGGGGATTCGGGTATATGTAGAAAAGCGGATTCCTTTGGGAGCAGGCTTGGGAGGCGGCTCTTCAGACGCCGCCGCGACGCTGAAGGTGTTGAATGTATTGGCAGGCGCGGATCTGGATTCCCGGACATTGCAGGAAATGGCTGAATCTCTGGGAAGCGATGTACCCTTTTTCCTCAGCGGAGGAGCGGCATGGGTATCGGGACGGGGAGAACGGATTGTACCGATTGCCCCGCCCCAAGACGTATCGGTTGCGCTGGTCTATCCGGGGTTTCAGAGCAATACAAAAGAGGCTTTCCGGCTGTTAGATGAGATTCGGGCATCTGAAGAATATGCAGACGCAGAGAACCCTGCTCCGATACAAGCATTGTCCGAGCATCCGGGGAAGTGGACCTATAAGAATGATTTTTTACCGGTATTTCTAGCCGCGGGAAATCAGGAAGTTGCAGAAGCCTATCGCAGAGTCCTGAGCGATCTGTCTAAGGCGGGAGCGGATTTTACCGGTTTGAGCGGATCAGGTTCAACCTGTTTCGGAATTTTTGCCGACGGAAGAATAGCGAAGAAAGCGGTACAGGCAGTCGCGGGGGAAAGGAAAAAGAATTTTGTACAGGTAACTTTTCCGCTTGCGCGTTTCGCTAAGGAGGTGTTAGAATAAATAAGTTATTCTGGACCCTAAAAAAGGAGGTGCGTCATGGAGATAACCGACATAAGAGTCCGTAAAGTAGCCGGCGAGGGAAAATTAAAGGCCTATGTAACGGTTACGTTTGATGACTGCTTTGTTGTACATAATATCAAGATTATCGAGGGAAAAAGCGGCGTGTTTATCGCTATGCCGAGCCGAAAAACCAGAGCCGGAGAGTATAAAGACGTAGCTCACCCGATTAATCCAGATTTCCGTACCGAATTGCAAACGAAAATTCTGGATGCCTATGATTTCGGTAGCGGTCCCGATGATCCGTCCGTGGAAATATAGGGGTCTTGAAAAATAAAAGCCAATCAGGTATAATACGATTGATTGGCTCTGTTAATAAAAAAAATACTGGGACGTAGGCAAGTGGTAAGCCACCGGGTTTTGGCTCCGGCACGCACAGGTTCGAACCCTGTCGTCCCAATATCAACGGTATCGAAAGGTCAGACATACCGCAAGAGTAAGAGGAGATATTGTGAGTCAAATTGTTCTAAACGCCCGCAAAAGGGCTGAAGCGGGTTCCTCAGTAGCCCGCCGAATTCGGCGGAGCGGACGTATACCCGGAGTCCTGTATGGACGTAGCGGTCAGGCGAAATCGATTGATTTGGACGCGCTGGAATTTGTAAACGGCATAAAAAATATTACCGAAACCACTATTGTCACGGTAGACATCGAAGGAGAAGCCCACGACGCATTTGTAAAGAATACGCAGAGGACCCTCACGGACGGCAAAATACTGCACGTTGATTTCTATGAAGTAGAAAGCGGCGTCCTCTTGCGGGCTAAGGTGCAGATTCATGTCCGCGGAAACCCGGCGGGCGTCCGAGACGGCGGTACGCTGGAAGTGCCTATCCGGGATGTGGAAGTCGAGTGTCTGCCTAAGGACCTGCCGGAACGGATTGTAGTGGATGTAACGCCTCTTAAAGCGAATCAGTCGATTTACGTCCGGGACCTCGCGCTGGGCGAAGGGGTACGCGCTATCACCGGCGGCGATCAGGTAGTGGCGGTCGTGAAATTCGCCAAAGCCGAAGTTGCAGAAACTCCCGCCGCAGAAGCGGTCCCGGCAGAAGCGGCCGCCCCGGCAGAAGCCAAAGCCAAAACATAAGGACCTATTCGTTGCTTCCTTTTGAAGCGGCGGTAGCTTCAAATTTAGGAACTTGGGCGGAAGGAACTGTTTTTCTTGCCGCGGTTTCCGGCGGAGCTGATTCAACGGCTATGCTGGCGGCTCTTGCGGTTATAGCGCAACAGCGGGGGTATGCGATACAGTGCCTCCATGTGGATCACGGCATACGTTCCCCGGAAGAACGGCGAGGAGATGTGAAGTCGGTTAAATCTTTTTGTACATCTTTGGATGTTTCGTGCCGTATTGTTTCTATCCCGGCCGGCAAGGTTGCGGAAACCGCCAAAACTAGCGGGCTCGGTATAGAAGGGGCGGCTCGGCTGTTTCGGCGTCGGGCATGGAACCGAGAAGCCCGGCGTATCGGAGCCGCCCGGATTCTTGTCGCCCATACCAGAGACGATCTGCTGGAAACCGTGCTGATGCGGATTCTGCGCGGTTCCGGTCCCGCAGGACTTGGGACGATGCCCAGAGAACGGGGACTGATTTTACGCCCCCTTTTGAGCCTCAACCGGTCTGATGCGCTTGCTTATCTAAAAGCGCGGAATATTCCCTTCAGAACGGATTCCACCAACGAAGATATTCGATATCTTCGTAACCGAATCCGGCATAAACTTGTTTCTTGTTTAGATGATCAGTTCCCGTATTGGAGAAAAACCGTTTTTTCTATGGCGGAAACTCAAAAACTGACCGCGGAATTTCTTGATAGCGAAGCTCGGCGGCAGGTTTCTTGGGAAGAAGCCCGCAATCTGTATACGCCGGCGGTTCATTTTTTTTCGCTGTCTCAGATAATTCAGGAAGAAGCGTTGTTTCAGGCCACTGACAGATTGGCTCGTATAAAAAAAAACGCTTCCGCCTTTGAGCCGGATACTCCTGAATCGAAAAAACGCCGCGGGGCAACTCCTCGGCGGGAGACCATAAGGCGGTTCCGCGCCGCTGGAAGCGTTGACGCGGGTCCTATACGGATTGAAAACCGAAATGGAAAAGTGGTTGTCGCTCCCTATAGCGGAAAAACCTATGATACAGGATATACGCTCTTGATAAAAGAACCGGGAACGTATACCCTAAAAGGGCTGAAGATTGTCTGCCGGTTCAGCTTTGAGCGGGAAAAGCCGGAGGTTTTGTTGCCCGGAATGTCGGTAAAGACAGGGGAACCGGGGGGAGCGTTTTTTTTCGCCTATCTTCCGTTGGCGTTTAGGCGGTCATATCGGAGTATGCGAGGGCTTGATAAAATAGGATATTCGGAGTATACCGATACTATAACGGTAGAGGACAGGAATGGTCCAATCGCCTATATCTTTTCAGATATAAAAGATACGATGATAGTGCTATGTAGGGAAGTGAAGCGCGCCGGCGAAGACCCGCCTCTTTCTTGCGTCATAGTTTCCGGGGGTATTGATGTTTAATGATGATAAAACGCCGCGTCCGAATTTGCGTGCCGGCCGGCCTAATCCGTTTGCCTTAATTTTTTTTCTTCTTATGGTTGGTCTGTTTGTGGCTTACTTCTTTAGAGGAGATACCCGCGCGGTCATTCAGGAAATTCCCTATTCCGCATTTACCAATCATCTTGAACGGAATGATATTACCGCGGTTAAAATCCTTGATAATACCGCTATAGAGGGTACGCTTCGAGGCGGTTCTGGGGACCCGATACATTTCAAAACGCTTATTCCCTATCAAGACCCGACCCTGCTTCCGTCGCTTCGGGAAAAAGGCATCAACGTATCCGGAGCGGTTTCCGGGCTGAGTCCTTTGCGGATTTTTTTTGAATTTCTCCCGTGGCTCATAGGATTCGGCTTTATCTGGTTCATGTTCAGAAATATGCAGGGAACCGGCAATAAAGCGTTTCAGTTCGGGAAAAGCAAAGCGAAACGGTATCTTGATGAAGGGAAAAAAGTCAGCTTTTCCGACGTGGCAGGACAGAAAGACGCAAAATACGAGCTTGAGGAGGTGGTGTCCTTCCTGAAAAATCCCCAAAAATTTACTAAAATGGGCGCGAAAATCCCTAAAGGAGTGCTTCTGGTAGGAATGCCCGGAACCGGGAAGACCTTAATGGCTCGCGCCGTAGCGGGAGAAGCCGGAGTCGCCTACTTCCATATGTCCGGTTCGGATTTTGTTGAGATGTTTGTCGGCGTCGGGGCAAGCCGCGTACGAGACCTGTTCGATCAGGGACGCCGGAACGCGCCGTGCATCATCTTCATCGACGAGCTTGACGCGGTAGGCAGAACAAGAGGCGCAGGCTACGGAGGCGGACATGACGAGCGGGAACAGACGCTGAATCAGCTTCTCGTTGAGATGGACGGGTTTGATTCCAAAGAGGGGATAATTATTCTAGCCGCAACCAATCGTCCAGACGTATTGGACCCGGCGTTGCTCCGTCCCGGACGGTTTGACCGGCAGGTATTGGTTGCCATGCCGGACATCAAAGAGCGGGAGGCGATTCTTCAGATTCACGCCGCAAAAATACCCTTAGGCTCTGACATCGACTTGGCGCGGATCGCTCGGGCGACCCCGGGGATGAGCGGCGCGGATATTGCGAATCTGGTCAACGAAGCGGCGCTTTTTGCCGCCCGGAAAGATAAAGCTACCGTAGAAATGCCCGATTTCGAGGAAGCCAGAGATAAAATCCTCATGGGCGTCGCGCGGAAGACCTTAGTCATCTCTGATAAGGAACGGCACATGACCGCTGTTCACGAGGCGGGACACGCGTTGCTTCACTATTACCTGAAAAACGCCGATCCTCTGCATAAAGTAACGATTGTTCCTCACGGGCGCGCGTTAGGTATGGCGATGTCTCTCCCTGAAGAGGATACCTATAGCCGGACTAAAGGCTGGATTGAAGACCGAATCGTAATATGCTACGGAGGCTGGATCGCGGAAAGACTCTGTTATAATGAAACTACTACCGGTACGAAGCAGGACATCCAGCAGGCTACCGAAATGGCTCGGCACATGGTGTGCGAGTGGGGTATGGCGGACGAAATGGGTCCTGTGGCATACGGTCAGGAAGAAGAGCCGATATTCCTCGGCAAAGAAATAGCCCGGCATAAGGATTACTCCGAAGATACAGCCCAGCGTATTGATAAGTCGGTTAAAAGGATTCTGGACGCCGCTCAAGAGCAGGCGGAACAAATTTTGAGAACCCAGAAAGAAAAACTTGAATCCCTTGCAGAGGCTCTTATGGTAAGAGAAACCCTCGTCGATGATGAAGTGCGGGAGCTTCTCGGCTTTCCTCCCCGGGAACATTCCAATTCTCTGGTTGCCCCTGTAAGCGGAGTAAGTTCTTAAAAAAATGAGGTGCTTTATGGCTCGAATCCGGGTTTTAGCGGTTTTTTGTACCGCGTGCGTTTTCGGACTTCACGGTCAAACTGGGGAGCCTGCAATGGCGGAAAAGTATGTGACTTGGGCAAAAACCGCCGTTGCCGCGGGACGATGGACCGAAGCTCTTGCCGGTTTGGAACGGGGGGCTGATTTTTCCAGCGTTTCTTCAGACCTTGACTACCTCCTTGGGGTGGTTCGTTTCCATGAAAACCGTCCCGTAGGAATGGTTCTTGAAGCCTTAAATCGAGGGCTGGAAACAAACCGATGGGATACATATACTCCTACCGATGCAAAGCTGTTGAGAGCGGAAGTCTTAATCAGAATACGCCGGTATTCTGAAGCCTTAGCCGATCTTGCTCCATTGCCTCAAAGCATCGATACGGTATGCCTGAAACTTTCGGCTCTGAAAGGGCTTAACGATAGAACCGGTTTTATCGACGGGGTAACAAAAGCTATGGACGCCTATCCCAGGGACCCTAGGCCGGTTCGGATATTCTTTACCTATATGACGGATCGTCTGCCCCTCGGTAATGAAGGGGATATTATGTCCTTGTCGTTGAAACGGCTCCCGCTGTTGCTGTCTGCGGATCGGGAACTGGCGTGTTTGGCGGCGCCTTTTATCCCGGATGCTGACGAAGCCCGCAGGGTCATTGGGGCTTATCGCGCAATACCTGCATGGACGCCTGATTCTATCCCTATTGCCTTGAATCTGGGGCTTATTGATGGAAAAGACGGAATTGATGAGCTTTTCGGCGTTTCTTCAGAGTTGAACTTAGATAGAAATCTGTTGCTTGCGGTGTGGAATCTCCTCAGAGACGATGATCAGCGGGAGCGATTTCAAGAAAAGTTGTCCCATTTTTCCGGGATAATAACCGAAGACGCCGATAAAGACGGCTATCCTGAAGTACAGGTTCGGTATACCGACGGAATCATCGGCGGCTATGCCTACGACGCGGATCAGGACGGACTTCCTGAGCTGGTCGTTTCTTTTGAAGCGGGAGTTCCAGTGAAGATGGAACAGGTATTTCAGGCTGGGTCAGGCGATAAGGGATTAGCATATCCGCCGGCGCGGGACGCTGAACGGACTAAAGCGGCCTTATACTGGGAACAGTATCCGGCGGTCTTAAAAACAGATGTGGAAGAGACGGCCTATATTCCGAAACCCTTTGATTTTTTCTTTTTTCCTTTATATTTTACGAAACTGGAAAGCGGCGGCTTGTTATACCCGGAACGGAATCCTCTGACGCCCGAGCTTTCCCGGCAAAGTCTGCTTTTTTCTTCTTTATATATCGAAAGACCAAGCCGGGAATTTACCGGCGGAGTTGAACAGATACAACTTAATCAAGGCATTCCTCAAAGAGCATGGGAAACGCTACAGGGACGTTTGGTTTCGGAAACTTTTTTCCGTTTAGGCAGACCGGTTACTCAGCGGATCGATCTTGATGGAAATGGGTATCTGGAAACCGCGCGGTATTTCATACAGCCGAAAAAAAACAGTCCCGCGCCGGATATATGGGCTGAAAGGATTATCGAATTTTCCGAAAGCGATTGGAATGAAGACGGTATTTTTGAATACGGAGAACAATATAGTTATAATGAAGATTCCTATACAACCGTGCGTTTTTGGGACCTCGATAGAGACGGAGTACGGGAATTTTCCGATCAGCTCCGGTATGTAAAAATAAAAAAATAGGAATAATATGCTAGGCGGAATGTACAAACCCTTAGTATGGTTCGGCGTAGGACTGATACTTTCCTGTACCTCGGTAGAGGAAACCGAAAAACGGCTGATCCCTCTAAAAACAACCGAGGAACTGCGGATCGATGACATACGTCAGTATGTCGCTGACGATCCTGTTCGAGCTATACATCTTATCGGGATTTACGAAATCCTGTACGGCAAGGAATTCCTTGCTCCTGCCCTTGCGCTTAAAGAAGAGGCGATAGGTAATCTTAAAGCCGCTCAAAGCAAGGCAATCGACGAAAAACGCTGGGACGATGCGGCATCCTTAGCCCGTTCTCTGGCGGGTCTTGGGATTTCGGTGGAGAATACCGGTAATGAACCGGACTTTGTTCTAGCCGACGCAAAACAAAAATTAACCGCGGGAAACGATCTTGGGGCGTTTCTCTCTGCGGTACGCGCCCATGAGTTGGAGCCGCTTTCTTTCGACGACGCGTTGCTCTTTCTCGAGCGGGCTGTAACCGTTAAACAGCGGCGTACCGCGGCGTTTTTTCTTGGGGTTGCGGAGCAAGCCGGAGAAATTGCTGAGGAACTCCGTTCTTACGCTCAGGGCAAAGATACCGCGGCGGATATGATTAAAGGAGTAGCCACCGTAGTAGTGGATCGGGGCATCCGGATTGAGCAGGGTTTCGGAATGCCGGATCGGGTGCTGGGTTCCGCCTTTTTCGTAGACACTTCGGGCTTGCTGATTACCAATTATCATGTAATTTCCAGCGAAGTTGATCCCGCTTACGAGGGATATTCCCGGATGTATGTCCGTATGGGAGACGCCTCAAGCCCTAAATTTCCCGCTAAAGTTTTAGGCTGGGATAAGGCTATGGACCTTGCGCTTATCAAGGCGGAAGTGAAAGCCGAGTATGTATTTTCCGTGGCGGATCGAATCATCCCTCAAGTGGGCGATACGGTTTACGCCATCGGTTCTCCGGGAGGGCTGGAAAAAACGGTTACTCAGGGAATCGTCTCAGCCCTGGGACGCCGGTTTTTGCAGATCGGCGATGTGATTCAGATTGACGCCGCGGTAAACCACGGCAATTCAGGCGGACCCGTAGTAGACAAGGAAGCCCGGCTGGTAGGCATTGTTTTTGCCGGAGCGGAACAGTATCAGGGACTTAACTTTGCGGTTCCCGCGGAACGCCTCGCGGCCGCGCTTCCGGCTATGATCAGCGGCGGAAAAGCGGAACGCCCGTGGCTGGGACTGACGGTAAGCGAAACCGCTTCCGGCGCGGAAATTATCTACGTGGCTCCCTTTACGCCGGCATGGGAACAGCATATCAAAGAGGGGACCTTTATCAAAAGCATAAACGGCGCGGAGGTAAACGCCCCGCAGGGAATGTTGATTCCGGCATTACAAGATATCCTGTTTCCTACCAAGCCGGGGGAACTGGTTGCGCTGGAAACCTCTGACGGAAACCGGCGGGTTCTCATGTCTATCTCCCGTCCCGATATGCCTCTGGCGGAAGCCGCCAAGAAAGACAGCCGGGAACGGATGGCCGCGCCTCTGTTCGGGCTTATTCTTGCGCCGTCGGTAGGGCACTCGTCCGCTATGCCCTATCTGGTGAAAAAAGTTGTCCGCGGCTCTATTGCTGATGAAGCCGGGCTTTCCGCTGAGGACCCTGTATCTATTCGGGCTTTCCGGCTTTTCGAGAAAGACGGCTACGCGCTCTTAGATATTCGGGTAAAAAAACGGCGCATGGGCTACTTGGAAACGGTTATGCAACTTCCTGCGGCGTTGGCTTCTCCTGACACGCTGTGAAATCTCCCCGCGACGGCTCGTTGTCATCGTATCATAATATATATATCCACTGCCGGATTTTCCGGTTTTGATACCAGTATATCTAGGGAACCGGTAACTCCCTGCCATGAATCAAGAGACTGTAGGATAAGCGAGTTGCCCGGCATATCAAAGAGCCAATCCAAACTCCAGATCAACGCGCCCTGATAGTTTTTGGGAATATTCTCTGCGCCTGCATAGATATTTTTTATATTCCAAATATCAAAGGCGTTAAAGGCATAGATATTATCGGAAACGGTATTATCGAAGGATGCCGTACTTTCGGTCTTATGGGTTCCGCTGTAGACGAGAGCTTCTCCGTATTTTTTGAGAGCCTGCGTAAAATCCGCGCCTCGGCTTGAAAGCGCGGCCGTTATGGAAGAGGCATCGACGTTGCTGTTTCGGGCGATTTCTTTAATAAGTTTCGGTCCGCCGTAATTCCGGGCGAGATAGGCTCCGAAAGCATAGGCGGTACCGTAAGAAAAGAGCGGGTACTCTTCACTCCATTGGGTAACGCCGAAAGCGTTATAGCCGCCTAGAAAGTAAGGTATTCTCGTATTAATAGGATGGTGAGCGTTAGCAGACGAAATCCCGATGAGGGGACTAATCATATCTTCCGCCAGCATGGAAAGCATCTCATCATACCATGTTGAGGAACTCTTACCATTTTTTATATATTTTTGGTTGAAGTTAATCATGTGCTGGAATTCATGTACCAGCGTAGAATAGATAAGTTCCGGTACTGCGTCCATTGCCCATGAATCAAGATAAAATATTTCAGCCTTATTGGTTTTTAAATTATATCTATCAAGGTATGTTTGATCGAAAAAATCTTTTGACCAAAAGTAGCCAAGTACAAAAGAATCTTGTTCGGCGTCCGCGTCATAGTCTATATCATAGACCAGAATCTGAATCCGCGTATCTCCGTCAACCCCGCCTGCGGGCGAAGAGCCGCCGCCGCCGTATTCATACCCGAATAGGGCGGTTTCATAGCCGTAGATCGTTTCAAACTTGTCCGCAAGCGACTGAGCTTGGGTTGGGGTAAGTTTGTTATCGCCGCTGGTATTCGATGCGGCGGAGAACGCTTCGTTCGCTATCCAGACATTACTGTGACTTGAAACGCCGTACAATGTTGCAGGTATCTTCTGCCATACGCTGTTTTTATTTTGCACCCAAAACTGTTTTGCCTCTCCTTTCACCGCCAGCTGAGGAGCCGTAACGGATACGAAACGCTCAGACGATGCCGGCGGAATCGGCGGCGGATTACGGTTGAATTCACGGGCGGACGGGTGATCGTAAAGAGGAATCTTACCGCCTTCGGCGGCGGTTCGAGGGACAGCCGCCCTCCGCCGAAGGGGAGCCGCTTTCTGTAAATTCAGCGTTTCGGTAACAGGATAGGCGAATCCGGTGGACTTATAGGACGCTCCAATATCGGATGTGTTGACCTTCACGATAAAAACGCTGTGTCCATCTAAGTTTTCAATGCGTATCTGTTTTTGGGTTTCAGTTCCCGTAAAGTCGGCTTTTTGCACGGCCTCGCCCGTGTAGACGCGCGCGGAATTGATGCGGGGCGTTACCGTTTCCGGCTGAGATTCAGGCTCGGACGCCGGAGGAGCCTCTTCGCGGCATCCTATAAACGCTAGGAATATAAGGGCTAGATATGCTGTTTTTTTCATTAAAACTCCTTGCTAAGAACGTTACCCGAAAGAACCGATATAGTCAATAAGAACCGCTGGCACATTCAGTCAGCCGCTTTTTGATCCGCTCTGGGTCTCCGCCGCATTCCGCAATAATCCGACTTACCTGATCGTAGCCGAGACGCGGTACAAACGCTGTTGCAAACGCGTAGGAATTATTCAAAAGCGCGGTACACCGTTCCTGATCTGCCGTGAGAAGGTTGATACATTTAGTGCGGAAAAGATATATCCCTCGGCTTAACAGAAAAATACTTTCCAAAAGAGTGTCAGCTATGAGCGGTAAAAAAGGGTTAAGCTCGAATTCTCCCAAAGATGCCGCCGCCGTAACCGCGTAATCGTTAGCCTGAACCTTTACCGCGATCTGGATAACCATTTCCGGGATCACTGGGTTCACCTTGCCGGGCATGATAGTGCTTCCCATTTGCAGGGGCGCAAGTTTGATTTCTCCAAAACCGCCTTTCGGACCGGAATTCATCAGGCGCAGGTCGCCGGCAATTTTCATCAGATTTACCGCCAGAGCTTTGAGCAAACCTGATACTTCTACAAACACATCGTTATTCATGGTAATATCCATCGGATATTCCGCCGCCGCAAGCCCTATGCTGGTAAGCTCCCGCAGTGTTTCTATCACCAGAAAACGATATTTCCGTTCGGCATTATCCGAAAGTCCGACCGCGGTGCCGCCCAGATTCACCTGCCGCAGGCGTTCTTCGATTTTATACAGTCTCCAGCGATCCCGCGCGATAGCCTGTGCAAACGCGCCGAACTCGGAACCCAGCGTTACCGGCACTGCGTCCATCAACTCGGTACGGCCGAGTTTTTTTATATTGTCGAATTCATTTTCCCGCTTTTGTAACGCCTCTTGGAGCTTGGCGCACTCTCCGCTTAACTCCCGCAGTAATGCTACCGCCCCGATCCGTAACGCCGTAGGATATACGTCATTGGTAGACTGCCCGCGGTTTACGTCATCCAGCGGATGTATTATATGATATGCTCCGGCAGGTTCTCCCAAAATGCCCAACGCCATATTGGTTATTACTTCGTTGACGTTCATGTTAGTGGAAGTTCCCGCGCCTCCTTGCAGAGCGTCTACGATAAACATATCTTCCGCCTCTCCTGCAAGCAAACGGTCGCAGGCGGCGGCTATTGCCCGATATACTTCCGCTTTACCGGTTTCTTCCGCAAGTTTCTGATACGTCAATGCTGCCGCTTTCTTTACCGTAATCATAGCGTGAATGAGTCGGCGGTTAGTTTTACCGTATCCAAGAGAAAAGTTTTCCTGCGCCCTCGCGCTTTGAATCCCATACAGCGCGTTATTGGGAAGCTCTATTTCGCCGAGAAAATCTTTTTCAATCCTCATATTTTCTTCCATAGGTCATTCCTCAAGTTCCGCAAGAATATGAGGAAAGATAGTAATACTGCGCCGCAATATTCCTTGTATGTGCGCGATGATCGTGCCGTAGTTGGTAAACGCTACGTCTTGATCTTCAGCGCATTTTTGCCGGTATCGCATCTCCCGTTCATTTACCATACAGCCTCCGCAATGGACAACCAGCCGGTAAGGAGACAAATCGTCGGGAAATTCTACGCCCGAGGTAAAAGCGAAATCGATCTGTTTCGAGGCGTAGTTTTTGATCCATCGCGGCAGTTTGACCGTACCTATATCGTCGCATTGTCGGTGATGCGTACAGCCTTCGGCAATCAGAATCCGCTCGCCCTCTTGAAGAGCGTCGAGCGTTTTGACTCCCTGTACCGCTTGAAGCAGAAAGCCTTTGTACCGAGCAAACAGAATCGAAAAGGAGGTGAGAAAAATATCCTGCGGCGTATCCGCTGATACTTTCGCAAAAACCTGACTGTCTGTGATTACCAGTTTCGGCTTTTTCCCAAGATGTTCCAACGTTTCCCGCAACTCGTATTCCTTCACCACTACTGCCGCGGCGTCCGCTTCGAGAATGTCTCGGATGGTCTGTTGTTGCGGCAAAATCAGCCGTCCTTTAGGCGCGGCTTTATCAATAGGAACCACCAGCACTACAAAATCTGACGGATTTATCAAATCTCCCACAATCCGCAGTTTCGGCTCTTCCGTTGCGGACAGCGTAGCGATTCGTTCTTTCAGGTTTTCGATGTTGGTCTTATTCTTCGCGCTCACATATATATCAGATGTTTGAGCCGGAATATGAGAAAGTAAATCGCTCTTATTATACGCAACAATAAAAGCGACGCTTTTCTCCTGAAACAGACGGATTAGCTCTTCGTCAGCTTCGGATTTACCTGCTACCGCATCAACTACCAGTACCGCTACGTCGGTTTTGTTTAATATCTGCTTCGCCTTGCGTACCCTAAGTTCGCCCAGCGCGCCCTCATCGTCGATGCCCGGAGTGTCGATGATCAGTACCGGTCCCAGAGGAAGCAGTTCCATAGCTTTATGTACCGGATCGGTGGTAGTCCCCTTGACATCAGAAACGATAACCAAATCCTGTCCAGTCACTGCATTTACTAGACTGGACTTCCCGGCGTTCCGCCGACCGAAAAACCCGATGTGTACCCGCTCGCCCGAAGGCGTTTCATTTAATCCCATATAATCAGTTTACTGCATTGAAGGATGTTTTGCAAGAAAAAAATGCACAGCAATTTCTAATTCAGGTGCGCGAAAGTCAAGCGTTTTTCGCAGAATCTCATATAAATCTTTGACTATTTTTGAAATCCGCCGTTGATTCGGTTCCCTGAAAAACGTTTATTAAGGACTTCTCGTCCCTAATAAACGCCAATTTTCGGCGTCAAAAAGATACGTTCCCGCGCGGGTTACTACTCATAAAATTGATTAGGAAAAGCGTCGTACCGGGACGCCCGTATATCTTGAGGAATCGTAAATGCTCTCCGGTATTGAAACGTATGCCAAACCTCCGAGATACCCCGTAATAGTTACGCTTTCTCCGTCGGTTTTAACGGTAAACGGGTGGT
>JAIRPH010000157.1 GCA_031257135.1 Spirochaetaceae bacterium | reverse complement strand
ACGGGCTACCGCCTCCCGACAGAGGCGGAATGGGAATACGCCTGCCGCGCCGGAACCGGAACGCCCTTTTCCACCGGAACGCGGATCGCGGCGGATCAGGCGAACTACAACGGAACCGCTGATATTCCCCGGGGCGTCTATCGGCAGAAAACCGTCCCGGTAGGAACCTTTCCGGCAAATCCCTGGGGCTTGTACGATATGCACGGAAACGTATATGAATGGTGCTGGGATTGGTTCGGGGAGTATCCTATTACGGTTCAGCAGGACCCTGTAGGTCCGGCATCCGGCGTAAACCGGGTTATTCGGGGCGGAAGCTGGAACTACTCCGCCCGGAGTCTGCGGTCTGCATCCCGGAACCATGACGTCCCTGCGTATCGGGGCGGGGACGTCGGTTTCCGCCTGCTTCTCCCCATTGCGGAAGCGGAATCTTGAAGCCCTCTAACGCGGTAAAAAAATCTTCCAAAGGGCTTCCGGTGATTGCGCTTCATACCGATTTATGATATTATAGAAGAATGCGACACTAGCTCACCCGGATAGAGCAGTTGCCTTCTAAGCAACAGGTAGGGGGTTCGAGTCCCTCGTGTCGTGAAAGATTTTTTTAAGCCCGAGTTTGTATACTGATAGTATGAAGGACTAATATGAAAGTAGTTGTTATCGGCGCTCAATGGGGTGATGAGGGAAAGGGAAAAATCGTAGATTATTTGGCAAAAGAGGCGCAAATCATCGTCCGTTTCTCAGGCGGAGCTAATGCGGGGCATACGATTGTCATCGGAAATGAAGAGTACGCTCTGCACCTTATCCCGTCGGGGATTCTCTATCCCGATAAAATGGTCATTCTAGGGGCTGGCATGGTGATTGATCCGGCGGCGTTGTTCGGCGAACTTGCCATGCTCCAAGAGCGGGGGATCGATACGACGGGACGAGTGTTTATTTCCGACCGCGCCCATATCGTGCTTCCCCGGTATATTCAGATTGACCGGGACCGAGACGCCGCCCGGAAAAAGCCTATCGGCACTACCGGACGAGGCATCGGCATCACCTATTCCATGAAAAGCGACCGGAATGGAATTCGGATTGCAGACCTTATGTGGCAGGATAAACTCAAGGAACTGGATAAGGCGGATCAGGATTTTCTCGAATGTTACATCGATAGGCTTCTTGCTATGTCCATCGATCTGTCAACGTATCTGGTTCACCGGAAAAATTCGCAGATTCTTTTTGAAGGCGCTCAAGGAACGCTTCTCGACCTCGATTTGGGGACATATCCTTTCGTATCCAGCGGGGTTTCCTGCGCGGCCGGAGCGGCAATCGGCGGCTGTGTTGGTCCCCGGGCGTTGGACAAGGTGCTGGGCGTCTTCAAAGCCTACTCTACCAGAGTCGGAAACGGTCCGTTTCCGAGCGAGTTCGATCCCGATTCCGAAGACGATCTATGCCGGTTTGTCCGGGATACCGGACGGGAATACGGAGTAACCACCGGCCGCCCCCGCCGTTGCGGGTATCTGGACTTGGTTGCCCTTCGGTATGCCTGTCTCACTAATTCCATTGATTCTCTGGTGATGACTCATCTGGACGTATACGATACGCTGGACGAGGTGAAAGCCTGCATCGCCTACCGCATCGGCGACAAGATGATGGAAACCTTTCCCGCGTCTATTGAAGCCTTGAACAATGCCAAGCCGGTGCTTCGCAGTTTTCAGGGCTGGAAGAAGCCGCTTTCCGGCGCGCTTACTTATGAAGAATTCCCGGTAGCCGCTATGGAATACATCGAATTCATTGAGCGTTTCTGCGAGACTTCCATCGACATCGTATCCGTAGGCTACGACCGCAAAGAAACGATTATCAGGAAAAACCCGTGGACGAAGTGGACGAAATAGAAAAGGCATCGGCTGTAAAAGGGCGCGTGTGATACAAGTAACGTACCGGCGCGCTCAGAGGGCTTGTTATCTCGGGGTGATAAGTCAGGCGGTAGTGAACAATTTCAGTCCACTGCTGTTTACCGCGTTTCAGCGGCAGTTTGATATAGATTTAGGGCGTCTCGCTCTGCTTATATCGCTGAATTTCGGGGTACAGCTTTTGACGGATTTGATAGCGGCGCGTTTTGTTGACCGCATCGGGTATCGGTCAGCGGCGGTAAGCGCGGGCGTATTTTGCGCGGCCGGTTTCGTTTTTTTAGGCGTTCTGCCTTTTGCGCTGGAAGACCCGTACCTCGGTTTGGTTATAGCTTCTGTAGTGAGCGCGGTCGGCGGCGGACTGCTGGAAGTGATTGTGAGTCCTATCATCGAGGCTCTGCCCCTTGAAAACAAAAGCGCGGCGATGAGTCTTTTACATTCGTTTTACTGCTGGGGTTTTGTGGGAGTAGTTATTCTATCTACTTGTTACTTTTCTACTGCCGGAGTCGATAGGTGGCGTTGGCTTTCTCTGCTTTGGGCTATAGTTCCGCTGGCGAGCGCGGTATTGTTTCTGCGCGCGCCGTTGCGTCCGCTTGTGGAGTCAGGCGCGGCTCAGACGCCATTGCGGGTATTGCTCAGACGGCGGACGTTTTTATATATATTTTTGATGATGATGTGCGCGGGCGCGGCGGAACAGGCTATGTGTCAATGGGCGTCGTTTTTCGCCGAAACCGGTTTAGGCGTTTCCAAGACCTTAGGAGATTTGCTTGGACCCTGCACGTTTGCTGTTCTTATGGGTTTAAGCCGGGTATATTTCGGTACGAGGAAAGAAGAACTGTCCCTTGAGAAAGCATTGCTTGCTTCCGCCGGGTTATGTTTTGCGAGTTATCTTATTACGGTAATTTCGCCGTATCCGTTATTATCTCTTGGGGGATGCGCTGTGTGCGGGCTTTCCGTAGGGATTATGTGGCCCGGGACGTTTACGCTGGCGTCGAGGATTTTTCCGTTCGGCGGAACCGGGATGTTTGCGGTATTAGCTTTAGCCGGAGACGGCGGATGCGGTTTAGGTCCCGGCGTTGTCGGATTCGTGATGAAGTTTACCGCTTTGAAGGCTGGGCTTTTTACCGCGGCGGTATTTCCGATATTTTTGGGATGCGGAGTGTTGCTGTTGAAGGAGGGCGCGAAGGATGAGGGCTGACAGCGCGTTAATTTTGGCTGGCGGCAAGAGTACTCGCATGGGGTATGACAAGAAGGGGCTTGAGCTGAACGGCGCGAGCGTGCTTGAGCGTCTTGTTGTCGAGTTAGGTTCTCTGTTTAGCGAAGTGATCATATCCAGCAATAAGCCGGTTATGTGCGGGAATGTCCGGGTTGTATCTGACGGCATCGGGGCGGGTCCGCTTGCGGGCATTTACCGGGGGCTGGAGGTTTGCGGGAGCGATTATCTGTATGTGACGGCCTGCGATATGCCGTTTTTATCGGCTGAGTATATCCGGTATATCCGCGGGATTGTAACCGCTGAAGGTTCTGCGGACGCCTGCGTTTTCCGGCGGTCTGACGGCTTGTATGAGCCGTTTAATTCGTTTTTCGGCAAGTCTTGTCTTGAGCCGATACGCGCGGCTTTACTGCGCGGGGAATACAAGATAAGCCTTTTGCTGGAGGCTTTGCGTCTGCGCGTTGTGGAACCGGAAGTCGCGGAAAAGTATCCTGCGCCGATGTTTTTCAACATCAATTATCAGGAAGATTTAGCGCGCGCTGAACTTATGCAGGCGGAAAAATGAGATACGGCGCGGTGGGAAGATCATCCGCCGTTTTTATCCCGGTATTCTTTGCAGGTGTAGCCTGACAGTTCTTTGAACACTTTGCTGAAATAGTAGGGCGTTGAGAAACCGACTTTTTCCGCGATTTGGTATATCCGCAGTCCCGTAGCGGTAAGCAGTTTTTTCGCCTGCTCTATCCGGTACTGAGCAAGCGCGGCGTTGAAGTTGACGCCGGTTTCCTGTTTAAAAATAAACGAGAGATAACTGTGGCTTACTCCGGCGTTTTTGGCGGCTTCAGCTAAACCGATATTGTGTTCATAATCGCTGTGGATAAAATCAATACATTTTTTTACGATATGAGAATAACTTGCGGTACCGTTCTGTTTTGTGGAAAGGAGGGAAAGATAGAGTTCATAGATATACAGCTCTACATCGCCGATGAAAGGCAGATTGAAAAAGGTATCGTGTTTGAATTTATCTTCACTCAGCGACGCTTTGCCTTCAAGCTGAAATTTTTCGTGAATGAGTTTTCCGATGGAGAGAAAATCTATGAACGTTTCATGCACCGCCGTATAATTTTTACCTGCCCTCAATTCCCGGAACATATTTTGGATATACTCAAGCATTGCTTCTTTTTGGTTGGCTTCGATTAATTCAACAAGTTTTGCATAACTGATGAAACTTCTTTTTTCAGATTTTTTATCGGGGACGTGGGTTCCATTGAACAGGGCGACGAAGATTTTTGCGGAGAAAAAGCATCCGATACGCGCGTCATGAGCTTCTTGTAGGAGACGCTCCCAATCGGCGAGGACGCCCAAAGAACTCGCGCCGATAAAAAGAAGCACATCGTAATACTGCCGTACATTTTTTACTATCTGTACGCAGGCGGTGTGTATCTTTTCTGCGTTAGTCCCGGGCGCGATGCCGATAAAGTGAAAGTTATGGTTATAATAGCGTCCTTTTCCCGCCATACCGCTGAAGGCTTCTTCAAACAGAACGGTAATTGTTTTAGGAAATTTTTCCCACGCGTCATTCGGTAGCGAAGCTGTTCTGCATGATACGCTGAACACCGCACATTCAGGCATTTCCGAATCAGCCTCCGGCAGAGGCAAGGCTGTTTTCAGTCTGCTGGAATCGTCTTTCCGCTCTAAAAATGTAGACAGCATATACGTTTCAATAGCGGTTTCCCATTGTTTTTTCCAACCGTTTTTTTGCTCCGGCGGATCAGGATCGTCTGAGCTTACGTCGAGGGATTTTAAAACGGTTTCGAGATTCGTTTTGGTCAGTTCAGATTTCAGGATATACCGGAACGCTCCTAGTTTAATCGCTTCTTGAGCGTAAGAAAATTCATCGTAATGGCTTAGAATGATAATCT
>JAIRPH010000138.1 GCA_031257135.1 Spirochaetaceae bacterium | reverse complement strand
GCAGGGCGCAGGGCGCAGGGCGCAGGGCGCAGGGCGCAGGGCGCAGGGCGCAGGGCGTCAAGGGCGGAGTCTGCCCTCATCCTAACGGCATGGACGTTATATGGCGTCAGTAAGCGATTCGTTTTTGCTATGATGTACTTTCTACCCATTAGGAATAACTATATATCGGCCGGCTTGTTTTTTCAACAAAGGATACGCTTTTTTTAAAAAAAAATTTCGGGGCGGAAAAAATCTTTCAGCAGATAGCCCTCGATTTACCGCGCTATGAGTCTAATCCGAAGGGTCCTTGACGGGAAAAGGCATATCATAGTAATCTGAATTTATGGTTTTATACCGGCGGAAACGGCTCGCCCTCTATGAGGTCTCTCGAGATGCGAATCAATTTACTTAACAGGTATTGTTCCTTTGCCGATAAAAGAAATGGAGGCATGATTATGGATACCATTGCAACAATGCGGCAGACCCTCGATACTACCGGTTTAGCGGATAATGAAAAAACCTTTCTTATTCTCCAGCTTCAAACCGAAATCATGGAGAAAATCGCCGCAATTCAGGAATCCGTCAGAAACGCAGTTATCAACCGGCAGTGGACCGACTTTGAATCGCTCCTGCGGACTATGAATCGGTACGGCGACCAGTTTCAGGAACTGGAATCCCAGCGGACGGCTCTTTTCGCCGATCTGTTTAAACATGAAGAAAACTCTGAAAACCGGCAGGATCAGGACAAGAGTTTCTATACGGCGGCGTCCCGGCTTCCTGAAGAAGAACGCCGCGGATTAACCGAACTCTACCGGAATCTCAAACTAAGAACCCTCAAGGTGCGGATGGCTAACGAATCTTTGGTAACGTATCTCGACGAAGCGAAAACGACGGTAGACAGTTTCCTCGACGCGGCCTGTCCAGACCGAAAAAACCGGTTTTATTCCCGCCGGGGAGTCAAAGTGCCTGCCGATATGCGAAGCATGGTGATCAATCACAGCCTCTGATTAGGAGAAAACGTCATGGCCTCAACCTTTTTAGGTATAGAATTAGGAAAACGGGCGGTTTCCGCTCATGAACAAGCCCTCAACACCACAGGACACAACCTCTCAAACGCCTCTACTGAGGGATATTCCCGGCAGAGGGTGGAAATTACGGCTTTCGATCCCATCTACCTCCCCGGACTCGAACGGGAGGAAACCCCCGGGCAACTAGGACAAGGTCCGATAGTCGCCCGCATCGAGCGGCTCCGGGACCAGCTTCTGGATCAGCGCATCGTTACCCAAGCCGCCGGCGAAGGCTACTGGGGAACCAGAGACCCCTATATCCGTATGATGGAGCAAATCTATCTTGAACCCGGAGAAAACTCAATTCGGAGCAAGATGGACGCCTTTTGGGACGCATGGCAGGAACTTTCGGTCTATCCGGCGGATACCGCGCCTCGGAACGCAGTTGTCGAGCGGGGCAAAACCCTCATCGACGCTATCCATGACCGGTATCAATCCCTCAAAGGCTTGCAGGATATGGCTGAAGAAGATATTCGCCTAACCGTGGATCGGGTAAACGAGCTTTCCCGACAGATCGCCGGCTTAAATAGGGATATTCAAAGAGTTAAAGCTCAAGGGGATAATCCCAACGACCTCATGGATCGCCGAGACCTCATGGTCGATAAACTTTCTTCTATCATAGACGTCTCGATTAATAATCGGGACCCTGATGAATTCATGGTTCATACCGCGGGCATGGTACTGGTTCAGGGACAGATAGGACGGCAGTTCGAGCTTCAGCCCGGAAACGAGACCCAAGAGTATTCCCAAATAGCTTGGGCGGATATTAAAGAGCCGATTCAATTCCGCGGCGGCAGTCTTGCGGCGTTGGTGGAGCTTCGGGACGAGACCATCCGTTCCGAAATCCAGAGCCTCGATTCAATGACCATGAATTTCGCCGATATGGTGAACGAAGTTCATCGAGGAGGCTACGGAATTAACGGCTCCACCGGACAGGATTTCTTTACGGAACACCATTTCGTCACCAACGTAAACGGAAACTACGACCGGGACGGCGACGGCGAGTATGATTCAACCTATATTTTCCGCATCACTGGCACGAATACGCTGGAAAATCAAGCCCAAGTAGGACTGCAAGGAACTATCACCCTTTCCGGCGCAGGGGGAAACGTAGCTGTCCAGTATTACCCTACCGATACGGTGTCAGACATCGTCGCCCGAATCAATAACTCCGGCGCGGAAGTAACCGCCCGGATCAACCGAGATGGGCATCTCTCTTTCAAGGGAACCGTAACCGGAGATAGAGCGCATCCTGATTTCGTTATCCGCCATATCGAAGATTCCGGGCGGTTCCTCGCGGGCTACGCCGGAGTTTTGAACGCCTCCGGAGCGGACGGCGCGTTCGACTGGGGCGGCGCGGACGCGGTATCGGTTCTCAGCGGAAGCGCGGCGGATTTCTCTACCTCGCCGATTGCTCACCCCGCAGGCTGGATCGAGGTAAATCCTGCGCTGATCAAAGACCCCGCGTCAGTGGCCGCAGGCTTCGGCGAAAACGGCAGAGCCGCTCATCCCGGAAACGGCTCCGCCGCCTTAGCCATCGCCGCTATTCGGAACTCTACCGTCATGGTAGGACAGCTCGGAACCTTCGACGATTACTTCGCCGACGCGGTAGGACGGATGGGTATGCTCGGCGAGCAGAGCGGCCGGGCTTTGGAAACCCAGAATCTCGTAATGAAACAGCTCAAAGATATGCGCCAATCCGTATCGGGAGTCAATATGGACGAGGAACTCGCCAATATGATAAAATATCAGCACGGCTATGCCGCGGCGGCCCGGTTCGTTACCACCATGAATTCTATGCTGGATACGCTGATTAACCGGATGGGCGTCTAAAAAATATAGTAAAAAGCGCAGACCGGTTGTATACTTAGAGAAACGCGGGTAAAGCCCGCCGGACTCTCGGTATCAGTACCACAGCGCAAAGAGGGATACATAATGCGAAGAATTTCAACGGATATGCCCAATAACGATATTCAGTACTACCTTAGAAGGCAGGAAGAAGGGCTTGCAAATATACAGTCAAAAATTGCGGAGCAAACCAGAATCCGGGAACTCCGGGACGATCCGTTAGCCGCGTCTCACGCGGTGCGGTATGAGTCCTATCTGGCGCGGCTTGAACGCTTCGAAAAAAATACGCTCTATGCGAAGGACCACTTTACCTACACCGATACTTATCTGCGGCAAGCCAATGATGTGCTTCAGCGGGTGCGGGAAATTTCGGTACAGGGAGCGAACGGTCTCTACGCGCCGGAAGATATGAAATATATGGCCGTCGAGGTCAACGAACTCCTGAAAGAGCTGGTTTCTCTCTCCAATACGTTAGGACCCGACGGACGCCAGCTTTTCGGAGGGGACAAGGCGTTTACCGAACCCTTCCGCATCGTCGAGGGAACCGTTGAAGGCGGCGGCGAAACTATGGTGGTCCGGGTTGAGTATCAGGGCGCGGGAGCCAACCGAAAAGCCGAAATTACCGACGGGGTATACTCGACGCTGGACATAAGCGGCGGCGAAGCGTTCTGGGCGGAGAAAATGCAGGTTTTTTCCAACTATGACGCCTCCGATTACCGAGTTACCGAGGACGGATCGTTTTTCGTGGACGGCGAAGAAATTACCGTTACCCCCGGAGACACGGTTCAGGCTATTGCGGCGAAGATCAACGATTCCGGCGCGGCCGTAAAGGCGTCTATCGATCCGGTCCTCAACAGCTTGACTCTGGAGGGAACTAATCCTCATTTTATCCGCATAGAAGATGGGGAGGATGCTCATGTATTGCAGGATTTAGGCTTGATCCTCGCCAACGCCGACGCAGGCGCGCCGAACTGGAATCCTACCGCCCGGGTATCGGGAGGGTCGGCGTTTGACATGGTGATACGCCTGCGGGACAGCCTCTTCCGCGGGGATTCCGATTTTATCGGAACTCAGGGCATCGGGGGCATAGACCTCGCCCTTACCAATGTGCAGACCCGCCTCGCCGATATTGGCAGTCGGCACGAACGGGCCGAAGCGACATGGCAACGCTTAAACGAGGAAATTCCCAATGTTACCTCCGCGTTAAGCCGGGAATCATCCCTCAATTTCGCCGCCGCCGCCACCGACTTAGGCATGATAGAATTCGCCCACAAAGCGACTCTGCAAACCGCGTCTAAAATCCTGCCTCAAACGTTGTTAGACTTCCTGCGGTAAGGAGGGACTGTGCAGGTTAAGACCAAGGCATACGGGCTAATCGACGTAGACGAGCGTCAAAAACTTATGTTTGCTCAGGGGCTTTTCGGGTTTGAGCCGTATAAGGAATATATTCTTCTTGACGCAGAACGTCAGCCATTCTACTGGCTCCAGTCCGTGGATTGCGAGGAGGTTGCGTTCGTGCTGATCAATCCGTTTCAGTTTAGACCTGACTACGAAGTCGATATAGACAACGAAGAGCTGTCTGGAATCGGCATTACAGACCCGGAAAAGGTATTGGTTTTCGCCATTGTTACAATCCCGCCGGACGGCGGTCCCATGACCGCCAACCTGCTGGGACCGCTGGTCATTAACCGCGATACCCGGCAGGGACGGCAGGTGGTACTGAGCGATCCCTGCTGGAAAACCAAGCACGACGTGATTGCGGAGCTGGCGGGACGGAGGGATAGCCCATGCTGATCCTATCCAGAAAAGTCAACGAAAAAATCATGATAGGCGAGGACATTTCTATATCCATCATTGAAATTCAGGGCGATCACATCCGCTTAGGCGTAGACGCCCCTAAAGCGGTGAAGGTATTTAGACAAGAAGTATTCGACGCCATCAAATCGCAGAACAAAGCCGCCGCCGAATCCAAGCCGGTAATCCCGGAGTTTAATTTCAGCGTCACTAGAGAAACTTTTTGAAACGCCTGTAGACATCCTTTTTTAGAAGGATGCGCGGGCTTTCTCGAATACGCCACTATATCATAATGTAACCGATTGCTATTTACTATATTATTGTTTTCTGGTATTATACCATAACTATTGGAGGTTATGTGAAGCTCAAATATAGACTGACGGTAATTATGGTTTCGCTTATGGTTATTACGGTAGCGACAATTTCTATTGTACTGCTGGTTAAAGCGATTACATTACAAATCGAATCCGCCTATAGCGATATGGAGTCTACTACAGGAATGTATGCCCAAGAGCTGAAAGCAGGGTATACGCTGTACTATGGAACCGCTAAATCCTTAGCCGAGGTAATGAACAGCTTTGAGGGATTCGACCCATTACTGCGGCGGCATCTTTATGATGAAGCCATCCGGGGCATCGCGGAGTCAAACCCGCGGTATGTAGGCATCTATACGGTTTGGCAACCGGGCATCATAGACGGCAGAGACGCGGAATACGTCAATACTCCCGGCACGGATCATACGGGTAATTTCATTCCTTTCTATACCAAAGAATCAGGTACGCTCGAACTGAAAGCGTTTCCGGATGTCCAAAATATCCTCAATACGATGACCGGCGTTCCTAAATTGACTAATCCCTTCGCCAGTACCGTCGAAAACAGCCAAATATTTGTATCGGATTTCATCTATCCGATTATCTCTGAAAAAAACCAAGCCGTCGTCGGAGCGGTGGGGGTGCGGATTAATCTTTCCTATACGCAGGAACTCATAAAAACCATCAAGCCCTACAAAGATTCCGGGTCTGCCGCCTTATACGCGGCCGACGGCGTTATCGTTGCAAACGCTTTAAACCCTTCCCGGATAGGGAAAAAATTTCAGGACGTTTCCCGGGACCTCCTCGGAGACGAAGGCATCCGAGCTATGGAAGCCGCCCTTAAAAGCGGACAGCCGGCTTTAGTCAAAAACAACCAGTATATAATACAAGGATTTCCCTTTTACGTGGGAGACGTCAAGGACGCCCGGATACTAGTATCCGTCGTGGATGTAGGCGTCGTCTTAGCGCCGGTCTACGCGCTGATTACGTTTACCATCGTTTTTGCGGCGATTGCCTTTGCCGCCACCGTAGTCTTGGTTTTTGTTGTAATTAACCGGACCGTTAAGCCTATTATCGACGTTTCCTTAACCCTCAAGGACATTTCCGAAGGCGAAGGAGACCTTACCAAGCAGATTAGGGTTGCCGCTAAGGACGAAGTAGGGGACTTGGGTCAATATTTTAATCTTACCTTAGGCAAGATTAAAATACTAATCATTACGATTAAAAAACAAGCCGCTTCGCTTTCGGAAATCGGCACAGAGCTGGCTTCTCACATGACCGAAACCGCCGCCGCGGTCAACGAGATTACCGCCAATATCCAAAGCATCAAACAACGGGTTGTCTATCAGTCCGCCAGCGTAAATGAAACAAGCGCGACCATAGCGCAAATGGTGGATCACCTCAACAAGCTGAACGAAAATATTGACGTTCAGTCTGAAAGCGTGGTCATTTCCTCTACGGCAATCGAGGAAATGCTGGCAAGCATCAAAACCGTAAGCCAAAGCTTAGAGCGGAATATGAAAAATGTGAAAGACCTTGCAGAAGCCTCTGAAGTGGGACGCACCGACTTACAGGAAGTCTCTTCGGATATTCAGGAAATCGCCCGGGAATCCGCGGGACTGCTGGAAATCAACGCGGTAATGGAAAGCATCGCGGGACAGACGAACCTCCTCTCGATGAACGCCGCCATCGAAGCCGCTCACGCCGGCGAAGCGGGCAAAGGGTTCGCGGTGGTAGCCGACGAAATCCGCAAACTCGCGGAATCGTCCGGCGAGCAGTCTAAAACTATCGCTACCGTGTTGCAGAAAATCAAGGATTCCATAGACAACATTACCCAATCTACCGAGGGAGTGTTGAACAGGTTTGAAGCCATTGACGCTGGAATCCGGCAGGTTCTGGATCAGGAAGAACAGATTCGCAACGCTATGGAAGAGCAGGGCAATGGAAGCAAGCAGATTCTCGACGCGGTTACGAAACTCAACGAGATCACTGAGGTCGTAAAGAACAGCTCTTACGAAATGTTCGAGGGAAGCACCGAAATTATGAAGGAAAGCCAAAATCTTGAAACCGCCACTCAGGAAATCGCCGATGGTATGACCGAAATGGCATCCGGCGCGGCTCAAATCAACATCGCGGTAAACCGGATAAACACGATAAGCGGCGAAAATAAAGAAAGCATCGACGTGCTGGTCAAAGAAGTTGCCCGGTTTAAAGTCGAATAAGCCCTTGACGGATTGAGCTTTTTGCTTACATTTTTAAAGAGGGCAGGGGATTTTGCTCAATGAAAAAGAGAGACGGCGTTTTTACGCAACGCAAAAACTAGAAGCGGATTAGAAAATAAGGAAAAAAAATGCAAAGATTGGAATTTCCTGACGATTTTTTATGGGGCACCGCGACCGCGAGTTATCAGGTCGAAGGCGCAGGACGCGAAGGCGGACGGACCGAAAGCATCTGGGATACCTTCGCCCG
>JAIRPH010000132.1 GCA_031257135.1 Spirochaetaceae bacterium | reverse complement strand
CTGCTATATTTATTAAAGTGGCTAACACTACAGAAACGGCAAGCCCTATTGCCATAAATACTATTTTAACAAATACTTTCATTTCACAAACTCCTTATGAATGGTTAGATGCGGTATTCTGCTTCATAGCCGCATTTGAACTTTTTCTAAGTTCCATAGTTTTATCGCAGTGGCGTAACGGCGGGACTTTGATAGCCTAATAAGGGCAGTAATGCTGTCTTTTGGGAACAACTCATTACTGCCTTTCTTAACTTGAACAAATAGAAACCTTTAGTCAAAGATGGTTAGATGCGGTATTTCCTTCATAGCCCCGCATCTAACGTTTTTCTATTCTAGTTCTGAAATTTTTTGTATTGTAGAAAACAATTTTGTCAATTGTTTTTCCGTAAGCGAATCGGTATCAATTTTGTCAAGCTGTTCAGATAATGTTTCCATTCTTTGATGCAACTTGGCAATTCTCGCCATTTTTGCCGGATCAAATTCGCTTTCCTCTTGTTCTTTCATCAGCGTGAAATACTCTGTCAATATACTATCGAGTTCATCCAACAGTTTATCGACAGATGGCTTTGGTTTTTCACAGCCGGTAATCGAAAGACCAATTACCAATAGAAGCAATAACAGTTTCCCGATAAAAGGACTTCTATTATCCCGCATAGAACCTCCTTGTGTTTTAATACACAGGCTTTGTTTGTTTTGCGGCAGACGGATGCCACAAAACCGTTAAAAATGGTATAAAACTATATATATGAAACAGACATAGGTCCATTTTCCTTAACCGGCATGGAACTCTCGCCGGATTAAGCCTGATGATCATCAGCTTTCTATCAGATCGATATCCTGATCTGTAAAGATCGGATATTTTATTTTGATCCATATAAGACTGCTTAACAATGCAATTTTGCATAACTAGCAAAATATGCATTGTTATATGGTCCCTTAAAACAATTTGCCTATAAGATAAGCTGGACAAAAACCAATGATCACACCAATAAGGCATCCTATACTTTGGGGACCTATCTTCCAAAAAATTTTTTCTTTCAGCAATCCCCAAAAACCGCTTGCAAATATATAATCGGGATGAATCCACCGGCGTATTGTCTCGCCAAGATGGAAACCTAATATCCCTACTATGACGCCTACGGGGAAACCTAATATAACAGCAATAATCTTACTTAATACAGAATCTATTCCCGTCATATTCCCCTGTAGTATACTAAAACAGGTAATAATACTAATACCGGTAGAAAGAAGCACTGCGCCCTTGTTTTTGTTGAAAAAAGAGACGGCTTGTTCTTTGTCTATGGAACCGATGGAACCGTTTGTGTCCTTTGACAATTCAATGTCTTTGAACAATCTGCATCCTTCGTTGAGGATGTCTAACACCCAGTCCTGCACAAGAGCGGGTATTTGCGTCAGGTTGATTTCTTTATCACAATCAGCCTCCTCGTTTTCTGCGTCTTTTTTATCAACGATGTCTATTTTCATAGCTCCGCTACGAAAAGCAAAGATATTCGCCAAGTCTTGCCACAAAATAGACCATTCCCTCGAATAAATCTGCTTTACGCCAAAATTAGTCAGAGCTATTCCAAATATTCTGTTGGCGTCCGGAGAGATGTCAAAAAAGAATATCAGCTTTTCTTTATCGCTGGAAACAAATTTTGTTTCCAGTTTAGAAATTTCCTCTGTCGATTCATAATTGAGGATCGCTCTTGCTTGGACAGCTTTAATAGCATTCTTTTTTACGACATCTATACCCTTTGTTACCGATTCTATATAAGAATCGGATAAGGCTTTTTCGATATAGTCAGTGTATTGGCTAATGAATTCATCGGTACCAATTCTATACCATTTTGAATCGGTAGTTTCCTGTTCAGCCATAATAAAACCTCCTACATGACATCTGTACATGGAATTTTTTGGAACAGAACTCCAGTACAGGAATTGTAAAATATATTTGAAGTAGTTTTCACTTCTTTTAACCGGCATGGAACCCTCGCCGGATTGTTTTCTATAATCGCCGCTAGGTTTCTGGACCCGACTAACGGCAATACCGACCGCTCAGGCTCGAACAAAGAGCCAAGCGGGTTAGACCTTTAAAATCGGATGTACCTCCTTGTATGTTTCAGAATTGCGTCACCGCCCTCGCCGGAAGGCGGAGACAAATTGGCGGGAATAGTATGAATCGTACGCTTAACCGTGCCGTCAAACGCACGGCGCGTCCTGAGAATATATAAATGAGAATTTTGGGATGAAGTGACAGCTATATCATGAGTAATGAGTAATGAGTAATGAGTAATGAGTAATGAGTAATGAGTAATGAGTAATGAGTAATGATCTCCGACATTTCTGACCGCATTACCGTTTTTACCGTCCCTTTTTAATCTCTTTCCGTTGTCAACGGATAATATATAAAGTATATCGAATTAAGAAAAAAAGATCAAGAAGATTTTACCTAATTTTTAATTTTTTTTTAGGAAGGAAGCGGACGCTATGGTCCGCTTTTTTACGGCTACTGAACAGGACACGGTAACGCCAGTCGAAATCCGATGCTGTCGCGCTGATTCGACGGCGCGCTACTGTCCCGATAAGCGGAACGCAGGTATTTGCCGTAGTCGCCCCATGAGCCGCCTCGTACTACGCGAGCGTTGCCGATAGCCGGACCTGCGCCGCCGACAGCAGGACCTACCGGATTGGTTTGAGCTTTTGCGCTATACAAACCATACCAATCCCAGCACCATTCCCAGACGTTTCCATGCATATCATATAAACCCCAGCCGTTCGGCGCAAAACTCCCTACCGGAACCGTCGCTTTTCGATAGGTCCCTCGGATATTGCCGTTATACGGAAAATTCCCGTCGTAATTCGCTTGGTTCGTGGTAAGGTTATTCCCCGTACTAAAAGGCGTACTCCCCTCGGCGTTTGTAGCCAGAGATGCCGATGTCCCGGCTCGGCAGGCGTACTCCCATTCCGCCTCGGTTGGCAGTCTATATCCATTGGCGTTCCAGTTCCAGATCGCTTCCCCGCTTTCTCTTATCATGTATGCAGGGGTCAGCCCTTCCCGCTGACTCCGCCGGTTACAATACTCCACAGCGTTAAACCAAGTTACTTGTTCTACAGGCATAGTAGACCCCTTGAATCGGCTTGGATTCGTTCCCATTATTTCCTCATATTCCCGCTGAGTTACCTCGTATTTACTCATATAGAAAGGCGATACCGTTACCGTATGCTGGACTTCATCGTCGTACCGCTCCGGTTCTAAGGCAGGACTGCCCATCTTGAAGGTTCCGCCCGGAATCAACGCAAAACCGGCGGGCGCCTGCACAGGCTGAACCGGCGGCGTTGCGGAGGCTCCGGATTGCGGAGGCTGAGTTAATGACGGCGTCGAAGCGGAAAAGACTTTTTCATAATCGGAGGATTTTTTTTCAAAGTTCGGCTCAATATAAGGAATATTCTCAGAATACTCATTTAATTGTATATCCGTAAAAGGTATCTTGTCCCACTCCATGATATCGTAAATATCGTAATTAGGACTAACCTTAATAGAATCCGTCCTTCTACTGATACCGCTTAAGGGCTGTGAAGTCCACGGCTCCCATTTGGGTGAAAAAACGCCTTCTACTAAGGAAGTTTTCTTTATGGTACCGCTATACTGATAGGTATAGCTCATTCTGATAGTAGTACCATCCCGTTTCCAGTCTCCGCCGCCCTTCATCTGCGCCTTAATAAGCCCTTTAAACACATCGTGCGGAGAATTGCTTGTACCGCATAAATCCAAAGTAAACGTAAATTTACCGTTTGGATCAAAGGTTATAACCAGCTCATTATTACCCGAAACATAAGGCGGATTTCCCGGTCCAGACCACGATACCTTAGCGCTGTCGAAGTCGCTACCGCGGGCTTGCCATATTCCCGGCAAATAATCCCTAAAAAATTCCTGTTCAGTATCTCGCGGTTGGTTCTGTATGAACGATTCTTCCCGGGGCTGTTTCGCCAGCGCATCGAGTTGCGCTACAAGTCTGCCAGTTATATAAGGTATTTCAAAGAAAATACTGCTATCATCCTGCTTGGGAAGGCTCGTAAAATATGCCGTGTATGACGCCAACGCCTCAAGAGTTTTTATATCCAGAGCGATCAAATCAAAGGTTATCCGGTCTCCCAGATAATTGATCTGACCTTGAATCAGATAGTCGGCGTTAAGAGAAACGCCTAGCTGGGCGGTTTTGTTCGGGTTTGACCAGTCTGCGGGCTGAAAGGACATATCTTTCATTGCCTGCTCAAGTAGCGGGAAATCTACAACGTTCAGCGAACCGTTAAACTTCGCCAGTTCATTTCGGCACGAGTCGGCGATACGAGCCTCATCCTCATCGACGTTGTTTAACGCCTGCCCTCGGACGGTAAAATAGGGAATCACCGCCGCGGTCGGAAACGTTTGGGAAAATACCGCCCCGCCGTTCAACGCCAGAGCCGTTATCAGCAATAGAACATACCGTTTCATACTACCACCCCCTTATTCCCTTCAACTGAGAGCGGGCCCATTCGTAATTCTGGTTTAAACTTAGGGCTTTTTCCAAGTCCCGAACCGCTTGATTCTGCTGACCTTTGGAGTAATAGGCGTATCCGCGATAGGCATAGGCAATGGCATCCTTAGCGTTAAGTTCAATGGCTTTACTGAAATCCGCAATAGCCTGATCATAATCCCCTTTGGCTCTAAAGGCGTTTCCGCGATTGGTGTATGCGTTAGTAGTGACAGGATCAATGCCGATGGCTAGGTTAAAATGACTGATAGCCCGATCATAGTACCTTTTATCGGCATAGGCGTTTCCAAGCATATTATACGCGGCCGCAACATACGAAGAGTTCGAGGCGCTGACTCGGTTAAAGTCTTCGATAGCCTGATCATATTTTCCCTGATAGTAATAGGCGTTTCCGCGATAGAAATATGCCTCATCCCTTGGTTCCCCGTTCATTTCCTGAATCCTCATCGCTTGGTTAAAGTCCTCGATAGCCCGGTCATAAAAGGGGTCTCCTTTAGCGATATAGGTTAGCCCGCGATGGATATATGCCACAGTAGAGTTGGGATCAAGCCTAATGGAGGTAAAGAAATCTTCGACAGCCTTATCATTTTCATTTATCTTGTAATAGGCTTTACCTCGGTTAAAATATGCGACAGCGTTAGTATCGTCAAGGACGATAGCGTTCTCAAAGGCTGTAATAGCGTCTTCATTCTTACCTATAGCTAAATAGGTTTTTCCGAGATCGGTGTAGGCTTCGCTATATGCGGGATTACGCGCAATGGCTTGGATAAAGTCGTCGATAGCCAAATCATAGTCGGGTTTCTCGCCTTTAAGGGAAGCAATCCGATAATACTCCGTTCCATTTTTCTCGCCTTTCTGATAATACGCTAATCCGCGGTAATAAAAACCTTCGGGTGTCGGGTTAAGGATGATCGCTCTGGTTAAGTCATCGATAGCTTGGTCATAATTCTCTTTAGCCGTATACGCCATAGCGCGCTTAGTATAGACCTCGCTATAATGGGGAAGGGTACCGGGAGAAATGAAGCTGGACTCTGTGATAACCCGATCATGTTCCTTTTTAACCCGGTCGCGTTCTTCTTTTGTAACCCGGTTATTTTCATCATTAACCCGGTCATATTCCTTAACCAGATCGTATTCCTTTTTGGTTTTGTATACATTTCCGTTATACTCTTTTTTATTCTCATTATAATAGAAATATATAGGCGGATAAAGTTCGCGGATGACTTTGGTGAAATCTTCGATAGCCCCGTCATAATCCCCTTTGGCAGTATACGCAAGACCTCGATAGGTATAGGCTTCAGGCAAAAAACCGTAGTCAGTATAGGCTTCGGTCTTGGAGTCTCGTTTGAGGTCTTGGTTTTTGATATTGATAGCTTGGGCAAAGTCGACTATCGACTTGTCATAGTCCTCATAGCTGTCTCCGGGAGCGGCATACACAGTCCGGTTAGACTCGCCTTTCTGATAATACGCCGCCCCGCGATAGAAATATGCGCCGCTCGATGGGTTTAGGCTAACGGCGTTGCTAAAATCGGCAATAGCCTTATCATACTCGCCTTTGTTTCTATATGCCAAGCCGCGATTGATATATGCGTCGCTATTATTCGGGTCACGTCTAATGACTTGAGTATAATCGGCAATAGCCCGATCATGCTCCCCTTTGGCGAAATAGATGTCTCCGCGCTTAGTATACGCATCCTGCCTATGCTCAGGCTCAAGGGTGATGGATTGAGTGTAATTAGTGACCGCCTGATCATAGTCCCCTTTAGCGAAATTCATATTGCCCTTCTCCAAGTACGAATTGGCGGTTGCACAGGACACACCCAGAAGGATCGCGACTAAAACCGCGCCGAATAAAAGTCCCTTATATCTTAGCAATCTTATAGGGGGGGGGGGGGGGGGGTAACGGATAAACCGCTATCCTCCCGGTTTTGCCGGGCTTTTTTAAGAGTTTTCATGTCAAAAACGCAAACACTCCTTCTATATAAAAAATAATTACTGCTTACAGCCGTATTTTGATATATGATACCAATCTATATAGATTTTGTCCAGCCTTTTTTTGCAGACCGGGAAAAACAATTTTCAGAACAAGAAAGAAGAATATTGCCGCTAAACGCTATCAGCAAAGCCAAGTTCCAAGCCTAATCCTTTCCTTCTTAATTATGTCTGACACTGTTATACCGGCGTCAGGCTTGAACTTGCGGGAAACAGCGCATCGGTGTCAGGCATTTGGTCGATAAGCCCGAAAATCCGCCTCAGCCGATGAAATAGCCCGCCGAACCGCCAATGCTCCGGCTTGATCACCAGTTTTGCCTTCACAGGGTTCTCGTCGATGTACTCCGATACCCGCTCAAAGTCCCGCTCATCCTTGATTATCCGTGAAAAGAACCGTTCTCCCCACAAATGTCCCTTAGTATTGTGCCTTTTATTCCACCATTTGGCGAAATTACACTTAATCCACTGCATTATCTTGGATAAAGAGACGTCAGGTCCAGGCTTGATGAGGAAATGAATATGGTTATCCATAATGGTAAAGTTCCATAATTTGAAGGGAAACCGCTTTTTCGCCTTAGCCACGAAGTCCAGAAAACCTTGTTTGAACTCCGGCTCCCGCAACGCCGGAGCGTCGTGGTCTATTTTCGAGGCAACATGATACGTCGCCCCTTTCGTAAGTATTCGTAATGCTCTCATACCTCTTATATGCCGTCGCCGATGCTTTTGCTTCAATTTCCTGCTGGTGTCAGTCATATTAGGGTTGAGCGGTTGCGGGGCTAATTTTGCGGTTAAAGAGTTTTCCCATGATTGCCGCCAAAGACTGCTGGAATACGATGCCTAACAGGGCGGGCAGAGCCGCGGCATCCGGGAAGTATTCGATAGCGATGGTTGTCGCCGCGCTCAGGTTGCGAAGTCCTGTGGCGAAGAAGAGGGTTATTCGCTTTTCGGGACTTAGTCTGCATAGGATACAGGTTAGTTTTGAACAAGTGTAACTCAAAGCCGCAAAAAAAACACATAATCCTGCGATGCCCCATACCTTTGGGTCTGCGAGATGCACCCGAGGCGCCACCGCCGAGGCATTGGCGGCGATTACCAAAACGATACATAACTTTGCAAAAGGATTCAAGTAAGGGCTTATCAGCGCGGGCGTTTTTCCGCGGCTTATCTCATTAACGGCAACGCCGATTATGGTAGGAATCACTACCATCAGGATTAGGGATATTGCTACGCCGGTTACGTCAAGGGCTACCTGAGTTCCTAAAAGCACAGACGCCGTACCCGGAACCACCGCTGGAGTTAGGATCGTATCCAAGAAGATAATAGTCAGTCCTAGGGCGGTATCTCCGCGGTATATGGAAATCCAGATAAAACCGGATACTGCGGTCGGCGCTGAAAAAAGCAGTACATATCCGGAAATTATGTCGGGGTCTCCTTTAAAAAGCAGAGTACAGATGAAAAACGCCAACGCTGGAATAACTACATGGGCGGAAAGGAAGAAAATGAACAGCGGAAACGGATTCGCTACTGCTCCGCCGAGGTCTTTCACCTGCAATTTAAGCGACCCCGATAGGGTCATAACCGAAAAAAGCAACGGAATGAACGGACGAAGCCGGATAAATATCATTGGAAAGATAAAACCGAACGCTACTCCCATGGGCGTTAAAACCGGCATAAACCGTTCAAGCTGTCTATTACATACTGCGGCAATGTCCGCAGGCGTTTTTTGTATACTCATGCTATCAGGATAACATTGTCTATAGAAACGCGGCTAGACCCTTAGCGGAGAAAGTATCCGCAAGAGGCCGCAATGTATGGACTCAGCGGTTCACGCCGCCGAGTTTATCCGCCCAGTTTTCCGGGAACCGGCTGTAATACCAGCGTATCCGATCCCGCGGGGTCCAGCGTTTGTGAAACCGCCGATCCCACACGTTGTTGCAGACCGAGGGTATGCCCGCTATCGCAAGATACAAGGGTCCCAGATACAGCGATTGAATACTATGCCCCAGTTCGTGGCGTATATCGTTTTCGTCGTTTTCGTCGTTCAGGCAGATATAGGGTCCGAAACTAACCCCGGATACCAGCGAAAGCCATTTGTGACGCCGGTGAGACTCTGCGGAAACAATGCAGATATGCGCTTCGGCATACCTCTTGAGCTTTACCTTTCGGAGGTCTTTCAGCTCCAAACAGCGCGTCCATATCGTTGAGAAAAGGGCGCCGAGAATATACTGGGGAAACTGCCACAAATATATCAGAATGGTCATACTTCATAAGTATAAGCGTACCTTGCCTATCTTGGCATTAAAGATTATTATACGCGTATGTTAGATTATCATTTTATTCTGGATAACCTTCAGGCGGTGAAAAAGAACATCGCCGACCGGTATATGAAAGCTGACGCCGACGCCGTAGCCGCTCTGTTTAATCGGCGGACCGAAATGATTACCGCTCTGCAAGGATTACAACAGCAGAGGAACGCCAACGCCGCGGCCATGAAGGGAAAGCTCGAAGCCGAGGCTCGGTCCCGGCTTATTGAAGAGGGAAAACAGCTTAAAGAGCGCGTCGCCGCCGCGGAAGGAGAGCTTGCCGCGGTTGAAGCCGATTTAGAGACCGCGGCTCGGCGGATTCCGAATATGGCTCACCCTGACGCCCCGATAGGCAAGGAAGATAAGGATAATCTTGAGGTCAAGCGGATCGGAGAGCCTCGGAAGTTCGATTTTGAAAGCGCGGATCATGTAAAGCTGGGACAGGATTTAGATATTATTGATTTCGATTCGGGAACTAAGGTGTCTGGCACCAAATTTTACTACCTGAAAAACGAAGGGGTATTTCTCGAATTGGGGCTTGTCCGGTATGCTTTGGACATTCTGCAAAGAAAGGGGTTTACGCCGTTTATCACGCCGGATGTGGCGAAAGAGGAAATCCTTGAGGGAATCGGCTTCAATCCGCGAGGGGCGGAGTCTAACGTGTACGTCCTGTCTGAGGAAAAGACCTGTCTTATCGGGACTGCTGAAATAACCTTAGGCGGCTATTATTCGGGCGCGATTTTTCCCAAAGAAAAGCTCCCGCTACGGATGGCAGGGCTTTCTCATTGTTTCCGTCGGGAAGCCGGCGCGGCCGGGCAGTTTTCTAAGGGGTTGTATCGGGTGCATCAATTTACTAAGGTCGAGATGTTCGTATACTGTCTGCCGGAAGAGTCCGACCGGTTTCATGAAGAACTGCGTTCCGTGGAAGAAGAGATTTTTTCAGGGCTTGAGATACCTTTCCGGGTAGTTGACACCTGCACAGGCGATCTGGGCGCGCCGGCTTACCGCAAATGGGACTTAGAGGCGTGGATGCCCGGACGCAACGGCGGCGAGTGGGGGGAAGTAACCTCTACCTCGAACTGCACCGACTATCAGGCGCGCCGGCTTAACATCAGATACAAGGATGACAACGGTAAAAACCGGTTCGTTCATATGCTCAACGGGACGGCGATAGCGGTTTCCAGAGCCATCATAGCGGTTTTGGAAAACTTTCAGCAGGCGGACGGCTCGGTCAGGCTTCCGCAGGCGTTGGTTCCCTACTGCGGTTTCGAGGTAATCCGGCGGAAGCGGTAAGCCGCGCCCTAAAACTCCGCTTCGTTTGCGGGAGTCTGCGCCGGCGAGTCTTGAGAACGAGCTTTAAATCCTTGCGAAAAAATTTTTGCCTCGCAAGGAAAAATTTTTGCCTCGCAAGAGAAAAGTTCTACCTCGTGAGAAAAAAGTTCTGCCTCGTGAGAAAAAAGTTTCGCCTCGTGAGAAAAAAGTTTCGCCTCGTGAGAAAAAAGTTTCGCCTCGTGAGAAAAAAGTTTCGCCTCGCAAGAGAAAAGTTCTGCCTCGCAAGGAAAAAGTTCTGCCTCGTGAGAATTTTTTAAAAAAAGCTATCTGATTCCCCGTAGTTCTGCAAGATATGCGGCTTTGTCGCGGGACCGCATTAGGGCTTCGCCGATCAGCACGGCGTCAACGCCGCCGGCTTCCAGCGCGGCGACCTCGGCGCGGGAGCGGACG
>JAIRPH010000111.1 GCA_031257135.1 Spirochaetaceae bacterium | reverse complement strand
GGAAACGACGCCGGATTTGACGATTTTCGGGATCGTATAACTGACCGACTCTATGGCGTTGGTCGTATAGGCCGCATTCCTGATTTCAGGCGAAAACTTGAAAAACGGTATCACCTCGTTCCACCGGTTCCGCCACGATTTGGAAATCATCGGATACTTCTTGTCCCAGACTTCAGCGAACTCGTCCAGCACGCCTGATGCAAGATCAGTCGAGGGAGCCAGGTATATCTTTTTCAGGTGGTGATCCACAAAGTATGATGAAGCTCAAACGAAGCCATAATTGATGTAATGGAAAGCCATATTGAAGGCTTTCCGATGATTGAAGAGCTTCTTGGAAAAACAACAGGTTCGCCTGAAAGTCCGCCTGAGCCGATGCCGTAACCGGCAGTTATTCCCCTCTATTCCCACCGTGTACGCTTTGCCGGTTAACCGGTTATCCTCGGTCAAATGCCGTCAGGAAGCTGTCCCAATCGTCAGCCGCTATCGTATCCCAGGTAATTCCCAGCCGTATCAGCCGCTTCCGCAACTTTTGTGCGGTTTTCAAGTCCCGTTTTCCCCATACATACCCCCACAATCCCGCCGGATTCCCGGTGATACGCGTAAATAAGCCGGATTTTATTCTTCTTTTCCCCCACATAGGTCCAAAACTCGTCTGTTTCCAGGTGGTCATAGTGTTTTTTCTTCGGTCATACCACATAAATCCCCGAAGTAAGGACTTTGAGTACCTTCGTAATGCTTATTTTGAGGATGGCGCTGATGTCCCGGATGCCGGCGCCCCGTACCAGCATGATTTTTACGAGTTCGGCTATACCGGTGAGGCATCCCCGGTAAGTTTTTTCATGGTCCGCAATAAACTGTCGTCCGCAGTCTTTGCAGAGATAATTCTGGGAGCCGTTGCTTTTTTTCCCATTTCGGACTAGGTACTACTATAGCATTGGGGGCATTTGAGTTCTATGACGATTTGCATTATTCCATAGCATCGCTCTTGTCTCTCTTTGTCATACTCTCTCTATCATACTTTGTAAATCACCTCCAAATAGTGATATTGGGATTTCTCTTGATGGCGCGGGGATTTCTCTTTAGCGCGCGGGGACTGCACATTGAAACGCAGGTACTCCCCGCCGGAGTGACCGCCATAGCATCTGAGGCGACCGCTATAGCGGTCATCCCAAAGGGACATCCCTTCAGAGCATGGTACATCCCGCCGCGATAAAGGGACTCCCCTTTGAAGCGCGGGGACATCCCGCTGAGTCGTCCGCCTACCCCGCCGAGTTGCGCGCCTACCCCGTCAGGTTCGACGCCTATCCCGCCGAGGCGACCAGCTATCCCGCTGAGGCGACCGCTAAAGCGGGCGCGGCGCGGGGATATACCTTCAGATCGGAGCGATGTACCTCCGCTATGCCGGGAAAGCCCTTTTCTCTAAGGCGTAGCCGAAGAGCCAAAGCGGATTTGAGGTATTATCGTTTCCACGTCAGCATGAATCCGTTTGCCATTGGACTCAGGGCAAAGCGGGCGGCATCTTGTTTCCGCAGGTGGAGGAACGGAATCAGATACCCGTAGAGAGAGCCAATCGCGCCGCCGACCAAGACGTCGGTCAGGAAATGATTCCCCGATGCGATGCGGCTTACCCCGACCCCGACAGCCAATGCGTTGCTTATGACGACAACGGGTATCTTCAACGGAGAATCGGGATATTCAGTAACAAAAGTAGAACTGAGAAAGCCCGCGGACATAAAAGCCAATGCCGTATGACGGGAAGGAAAACTGTTGTAATAATCTTCTTCCATCCCCGCCGGAATACCGCCGAAATAGGTATAGGGACGATTCCGGGACGTTGCATCTTTGATAATTTCCACGGTTCCATAGGTAAGCGAAAAGGCTTCGCCGTACATAATCGCATAAGACGCTACCGCGTTGATATTAGCGATGTTTCCTATCAGCGATATAACCGGTAAAACCGCCAGCCCATACATCCCAACATCTCCGGCAATATCCAGCGGTTTGTTGTACGCGAACATCAGACTCCGGTCAAAGGGGTTTACGGTTCCCGCGTCAGCGGTCACAGCCTTGCTATTGGAACCGCTGACGAAAAAGGGCGGAACAAAAACCCCTAAGGCAAACGTCCCCAAAAAGAGGTCTTTCGGCGCGTCGTAGGTATATCTGCTTTCCGCGCGTATGGTAAAAACCGTCAAAACCATAGCGCATAAGATGCTAGAGCGTTTCATAATATATATATTGCAAAACTAGAGCGTTTTTGTATACTATGGGTCTATGAAATATTTTTTAGCGGGAGCCTTGGCGTTTTATGCCGCGGCTTCAGCGTTTGCCCAGCAGTATGAAGATTATACCGTTAAGGAAAGAGCGGGTCTCATAGGATTAAACTTTTTATTCGGCGCCGGCTCTTATGCAAGCGGACATATATGGGACGGGATGATGCTTACCACCTTGGAAGCGTGCGGCATCGCGCTTGTGGCTTCGCCCTTTATCATAGGAGCGGATACTGACAATCCCGCCGTTACCGCGGCTTTAGTTGGAGGAAGTATTTTTCTTGTCGCCGATGCGATTTTTTCTATTATATATCCCCTTGTCTATGAAAAACAGCGTCCTGCAACCGCCCGATTACAAGACCTCAGAAATTGGACGCTAACCTGCTTCATACAGGCTGACGGAACCCTGAGGGGACAGATCGCCTATACCTTCAGCCTATGAACTATATAGCCATTATTATCGGCGGAGGAATCGGAGCGGTCTTACGGTATGGCTCGACCTTTCTTATTCAGTCGGCGTATAACAAGCCCTTCCCGCTGGGAACCTTGTTTGTGAACGGCGCGGGCGCGTTGCTCATAGGCTTTTTCTTTAAAACCTTTGAAGCGTTTACGGTTCCGGAGGGCTTGCGTTTTTTTGTAATAACCGGTTTTCTCGGCGGATATACCACGTTTTCAACCTATTCTCTGGAAACTCTGCGTTTTTTTCTTGACGGACATATAAAACAAGCTCTGCTTAACATAGCCTTAAACAACGGGATAAGTATCCTCTGCGTATTGGCGGGCATAGCCCTAAGTAAAACACTTACCGGGAAATAACCGCTTGCAGGAAATCCGCTATTTCCCGGGCGTTCGGCGGACAGCCGCCGCAGAATGCGGCAAAATTTGCGGCGCATTGTCCTACGCCGAGGGTTCCTTTTTTGCCTTTGAATCCCTGACCGATGCTTATAGGTTCTTTCAGGCGGCTTAGTTCGTTTTGGGTTATTCTGGAAAGGGCGAAGACTAAGCCGGCGTAACAGGCGCTACAGGCTTTATCTTCCCGGATATACCGCGCGCGTTCTCTGACTCTGCCTTGAGGGCGCGGGAAAAGCGCGCCTTGAGAACTGTGATTAAGCTCTCTGATGCGGGCTTGTTTCGGGTTTCCGCAACCGATTCCGAGCTTTTCCGCCAGTCCGATATAGGGTATCTCATCGGCGCGGTAGCCCAGAAGGGTCGCGCCCCAAGCGTCGCAGAGAACCGGATCCCGAGAGCCAAAAAGCCGACCCGCGGGAACCGGATTTCCGCCTTCCTCAAAGTCCAAGTCTCCGCAGATGCTGTCTACCAAAATGAAGTCATTCTTGGCAACGGCATTGAGATGCGCTATAGGCTGATGCAGTCCCAATGTATGAAAACGCCGTTTTTCCCGATTAGAGATGACCCCTTTATTATTTTTAAGCGCGCAGGTTACGAGCGTTTGGCAATGCCCTTTTAAAACCGGCAGATTGATCATAAAATCCACGTCGCAGGCGGCGTCGCAGATTTCGATTTTCATACCCCGGCAATCCCGGGGATGAGCCGTATCTTTCTGAAGATTGATAATAGCTACGCCGGTTTCTTCGGCAAGCTGTTTATAGCCGCACACTTTAAAAGCCTGATCCGTATCGTCTCCCACCCAAGAGCCTTCGAGAATCGTCACGTCAGTAAAGCCGTGACTTTGCAGGTATCCAATGAGACCTCGGGCTATTTCAGGGTGCGTAGTCGCTCCGCCGTCGGCAGTGCGGGAAACTACCAGATTCGGTTTAAGCCCCACCCGCTTACGCCTATCGCCGATAAGACTTTCCAGACCCGCTTCCTCGGCGATGCGCCGGGACATGGTCTCAGGGTCGTCTCCGTAGATCGCCAGAATTTCATTTTTTTCCATTTATATACCCTCCTGTTCTTCAGCTTCCGGTTCTTCTTCAGTAACCGTAATTTCCAGCACCCGATGACGATGAATCTTAGAAGGGCTGATCCGCAGACGCTGAAACTGGAAATGATCCCCTTCCTTAGGAACTCCGCCGCACCGCTCAAGAACCCAGTTGCTTACCGTGGTATGCCGGTGATAATCGGTTTTATCTTCGCCTTCTCCCTCGCGGAGCGCGAAAAAATCAAACAACTCCTCTAAATCGGTATTTCCCAGCACCATATAGGTTTTCGGAGCGGTCTGAAGGATAGGTTCTACGACCTCATCATGCTCATCCCAAATCTCTCCTACCAGTTCTTCAAGGATATCCTCTATGGTGATAATTCCCATGGTCCCGCCGAATTCATCAACCAGAACCGCAAGATGAGCTTGCTTTTCCTGCAAGGTCTTGAGGAGCTTAGGAAGTTTCATCGACTTCGTGATAAATACCGCGGGCTTTATGATAGTTTCGGCAGGCTTTTTTTTGCCCATCACCTCATGGTGAAAATCCTTCAGCAGAATAAGCCCTACAATATGATCTATCGAATCCTGATACACCGGCAGTCTGGAATATCCGGTTTCGCTGAACTTGCGGTCAATCGTCTCTACCGTGTCCGAGAGAGAAACCGCGGCAACGTCAATGCGGGGAGTATAAATATCCTGAGCGGCAAGATCGTCGAATGCGATAGTCCGGCGGATCATGGCTTCTTCCCGTTCGTTAATGCCCCCTTCCTGCCGCACCTCCTCGACAAACGTGAGAAGTTCCGCTTCGGTAACTTTCCGGTTTTCCTGTACCTTGAAGAGCTTTATGATACAGCCCTTCCAGACGACCAAAAGCCGGTTAAGAGGCGTCAAAATGAAAACCAGAACCTTCAAGAACGGAGCGGAAAACATCGCCGTTTGTTCCGGCGTTTCTTTGGCGAGGGTTTTGGGGGAAATTTCTCCGATGAAAAGGACTAGAACCGTCATCACCAGGGTTGCGACGCTCACTCCGGCGTTGCCGAGCAGTCCGACAAAGAAAACCGTAGCCAACGCGGAAGAGCTGATGTTGACGATATTATTCCCGATCAGCACCGCGGACAGGAGTTTATCGTAATTTTCCGCGAGTTTCAACGCTAACGCGGCCCGTTTATTCCCTTGAGCGGCCATATTTTTCAATTTAATCCGGTTCAGCGAAGAAAACGCCGTCTCGCTGGCGGAAAAAAACGCCGAAAAGAGAAGCAATAATACCAGGATGCTTAAAATGCCGATATTAAAAGAATCCATAACACGCAGTATATCAAAAACAGCGGACATTGGGAAGAGGGAAAATTAAGAGAATAACCCGGAAGACCGCGGGTCTTCCGGGATTTTAGATTATTCCGGCAATAGAATTCCGGTTACATAATTCTCTGTATTAAAATAACGCTGAATCAAACGGCTTATGGTTTCCGGCGCGATTGCGGCGATTACCGTTTCCGGGTCGCTGTGCTTCGCGCTTTCTTCGCCTCGTCCATAATTCGAGCGCAGAACGTCCAGCCAAAACTCGTTGGTTTTCAGCGCGGTTTCCCGTCTGCGGGAAAATCCCTCCAGCAATTTCACTAAGTCCGCTGAGGTAATGGTTTCAGGGCGTATGCTTTCCAGTTCATGAATCGCGAGGGAACCCAGCTCTTCAGCCCGGTCAGGCTCACAGCCGAACTCTATTCCCGCGTTGTACCGCCGAGACGGATAGTTTAACTGTTCGCAATACACCCCAATGCCGTAAGACGCGCCTAGTTTTTCCCGAATACGATTCCGCAAACGAATCTCGGTCAGCGAAACCGCGGCGGAAATAAGTTCCCGCTCAGTCCATACATCGCCTTCGATGACGGGGTTGTCTCCGCCGAAGGCGAGGCGGATCATGCTTTGCGGTTCAATTCCCTTTTTGACGCGTACTACCGGTTTGCTCTTCGGGAAAGGCGGATAGTAATCCTGCGCTGAAGGGTTCTCCTCGCCGGACGGAAGAGACGCGAGATACTGTTCGCTGAACCGCTTCACATCGTCAAGCGCAATATCGCCGGTAAAGATAAAGGTAAAGGTTCCCGCTTCTCTGAAAAACCGCCGATACCACCGCTCAGATTCTTCTTTGCGTATCTTTTCAAGATACGCGGGATCGCTTGAATTAAACCGGATAGAATTGCTGTAGAGAACTTTTTGTATTTCCGCCAGCAACGCCTGTTGAGGGTATCTTTTTGCGGATTCAATATTCGATGCGATATACGCGGTTTCCCGTTCCCATGCGGAATCCCGGAAATAGGGCGCGGTAAAATACAGATTAACCAGTTGAAAGAAAGCTTCTGTATCTCTGGACGAGGACGAACCGTTTAGAACCGCGGCGTCGGCAGTAATGTCAGGCATTACCCGCGCGGTAACGCCGGGCAGTTTCTTTGCGACTTCCGCCGCGGTAAACCCGTTTAAACCGGATTGTCCCGCGTAAGCCCCCGCAAGAGCCGCCGACGGGTATTGCTCGTCAGAAACCAGAGAAAGTCCGCCCGGGCTGAACGCGCTGAATATAAAATAATCCTTCTTAAAATCCGTTTGACAGACAACGACTTTCGCGCCGTTTGAAAGGGTCAATTCAGTAATAGCCGGATTGCCTTCAGCCAAAACCCGCTCCGCGGCGATGGAACCGGCTTGACCCGCGGACTCAGGCGGAAACAGCGGCCGGGCGTCAATCTTATCCTGATACGCGGCAAGCCCGGCGTTGCGGTAGTTTTTCCACATCTTCCCGATCTCTTTCTGAGACGGCGTTCCCGCGTCAGGATAGGTACTCGTCACAAGCCGAGTCCCTCGTCCGAGGTAATATTTTTTAATCGTTTCATTTACCTCGGCTTGCGTGAGCGCAGAGATTGTGTCGAGCGTAAGCTGATACTTCATGTCAGGCGAGAGAACCGGCGTATCATACAGCGCGCTTTCAACCAGATAGTCCGCCAAATATGACGATTCCCGGCGTTCCCGGTTTTGCCATTCGTCCAGCGCGTTCATCCGGAGTTTGATTTTCTCTCGTTCCAGCTCGCTTTCGGTTATGCCGAACTGAGCGAACCGGTCGATTTCATCAAGAACCGCTTGAAACGCCTCGGTAAAGCGTCCGTCCCCGGGTTTCGCCATGAGTATTCCTGCGTCTATAGAACCTATCACATCGGTTGCAAAATATTCGGCGTTGACCAGAAAACCGCCCTTGTCAACTTGTTCTTCGAGACGGGCGTTAAAAGCGGACTGAGACAGTTCCCGCGCGGTCTGTTCTTTAAAGTTTTCGGTATTCCGTATTTTGAGCGAAGGAAAGAGGCTTCCTATATAGAAACCGGTATCAGACGCTTCCGGGTCTGACAGCAGGAGGCTCAATTTTGTTTTCAGCGGAGACGCTTTATATTCCGGGCGTTTGGTTTTCTTTTTTTCCGACGGAATAGAAGAAAGCCGTTCCCGTACCGATTGCTCCAGCAGAGCGGCGTCCGCGTCTCCTGCGATGACAAGGGTCATCAATTCCGGGCGATACCACTTTTTATAGAATTTGACTATTCTGTCCCGAGGCGCGCCGCTGATCACTTCGGTTTTGCCGATAGGATTTCTGTCGGCGTATCGGGAAAAGGGAAACAGAAACGGCAACAGCGCGTCCAAAGCCCGCCCCGAAACGCCGCGTCTCATCCGCCATTCCTCAAGTACCACGCCCCGCTCTTTTTCCAATTCATCAGGATCAAAGGTAAGTCCGCAAGCCCAATCGTACATGATCGTCAGACTTGCGGCGAGAATATCAGGATTATCCGCAGGAATTTCAAGCATATACACGGTTTCATCGAAACTTGTGTACGCGTTGACGTCGGGACCAAACTGCATACCGATAGTCTCAAAATAGCTGATAAGCTCATTTTCAGCGAAATGAGCGGAACCGTTAAACGCCAGATGTTCTACCAAATGAGCGAGTCCCCGTTCATTATCGGCTTCCACAATAGAACCTATCTTCACCGCAAGCCGCAAAGCGATGCGGTTCTCAGGATACTTGTTTTGCAGAATACGGTAGGATAGACCGTTCTCAAGAACGCCCGAAACAAGCGCAGGATCGCTTTCCAGCGGAACAGCGTTTCTACCGGAACTGCTCGTAGTAGCGCAACTTACCGTAATACTAAGCAAAATTACAGAGATATGCAGAAATAATGGTTTTTTCACCAGTAAACTCCTTACTAGGCAATATACGGTAAACAGGCGCGCCTGTCAAGAACTTAGAAAATACCGCAAGATACTTCTACTGTTTCAAATATACTCGATAATGAGAAAAAGCTGAAATAGACGCGGAAAAAAGCGTTTTATATTCCGCCGTTTTTTTCCTATCAGGCTGTATGCTTTAGCTGTTGCCGCAAAAGCTAAAGCCGTTATTACAACGGCTTATAGCGAGAGAACCCTAGTTTTTATCGTATTATGAAGACTTTAGTTGTTCACATTCATAAACCTCAGCATATATGCCGAGCTGGTAATGGGATTGGCGGTGTAATTCTTCGCCGCGTAGTAAATATCGCTCCCTGCCGTGAAGGTCTTCATGGTGCGTACCGCCGTGGGGAAATCCGTCAATGCCAATGCCGCGACCACCGGGTTGTTTGCGCCGGACTGTACGGTCTGGCTAACAATCGCCGGCGGATTCTTGATGACTAAGACGCCGTTGACCGCCGCTCGGTAATCGGCATCGCCGCTACTGCCTTTTCCCGCGATGGTTCCGCCCAAGACATAGTAGGCGTCCGTACCACTTTTCTCCACCTGTATAGTCCAGATGCCGGTCAACGGATCGCCCATAACCGCCGGCGCAGGATTACGTCCGCCGGAAGCCGGAGTGTAATATCCCGGTATATTGAAAATCTTAGTTGCTGTTGCAGTAGTAAGGTTGATGCTGTAAACATCGCCCACGTTGCTACTTGCCCTGCCGAAGACATAAGCCTTGTTCGTTGCGGGATCATTGTCAAAGGATATCGCCTGAACGTTTCCGCTCGTTGCCCCAACGGTAGCCGTGCCTTTCACGGTAGGCGCGTTTGCCCCGTTCCATTGCCATACCCGGACCGTTCCCATACCCGAAACCGGTTCCAAGACATATTTCTGGTTGTCCAGCATCCAGTGCGCGCCCGAAGTCTGCGCCGAACCAACCGCTGTAAGCGCGATGGCCGCGCCGGAAGCGTTGATCTTGAACACCCCGGTTTTTGCGCTATCGCCGATGATCATAAAATCTCCATGAGCGGCGAAGGCGGTTATGTCTCCCGCGAAAGAAAGGGATGAAGTCTTGATATGTCCGGTCTTGCTTCCATCCAGAGCGTAGATGCTGATATAGGTTCCGCCGCCTGCTTCGCTGTCCCAGCCTGCGATGGCGTACTTATCCGTTACCGCTAAAGCGGGGTCCCGATGATGCAGGGGCATCGCGTCAGGCTTATTGCCCAAGGGGAACCGCGCCAAAACGCTGAGGGTCTGATCCATGACGACTACTTCGAGACCGAAAAATGATTCGTACCCGTATTCGTTTGCGGTCGCCATGATGATTTTATCCCCATCTCCAGTAGTCCACAACGCTACGTTAGCTCCTCCGGGGACCAGTTTATCCCGGTCTGTTGTGGTTGGGTCGGTTGCGTTGACTAATTTGATGTGATACCCATCGTCCTTTTTGTCAATGTAGCCGAATTTACCTCTGCCCGCCCGCAGGATGCTTGCGCTGGAAAGCCCGTCAATATCTTCGTAGCCGCCGGCTCTCTTGCTGAGGGCTTTTCCGCCGCTGGTTCCCGGATTAGAGGAAACGGTGACCGTCGGACTGGTTGTTTCGTTCAGCGGCATAAGCCTCAGCATATAGGCTGAACTGCTAATCGGATTGGCGGTGTAGTTCTTCGCCGCATAGTAAACGCTATTGCCGGATTTGAAGGTTTTCATGGTGCGTATCGCGGTAGGAAAATCCGTCAAAGCCGCGACGACCGGGTTATTTGCGCCGGACTGTACGGTCTGGCTAACAGTCTCCCGCGGATTCTTGATAACCAAGACGCCGTTGACTGCCGCTCTGGTCAAATCCGCGCCGGCCGGCGTTCCCGCGATAGTTCCGCCCAGAACGTAGTAGGTGTCCGCGCCGATTTTCTCCACCTGTATCGTCCAGATGCCGGTCAGTGGTCCGCCCATAACAGCCGGGACCGCTCCGCCGCGCCCAGTGGAAGCCGGCGTGTAATATCCCGGTATGTTGAAGAGTTTTGTCGTCGCTCCGTTGGTAAGGTTGATACTGTAGACATCGCCCGCGTTACTTGTTGCCCTGCCGAAGACGTAGGCTGTAGCGGAATTGTCATTGTCAAAGGAAATCGCCTGAACGCTCCCGCTGGTTGCCCCAACGTTTGCTATGCCTTTCACGGTAGGCGCGCTTGCGCCGTTCCATTGCCATACTCTGACCGTCCCGGCGTTGCTAACGGGTTCCAAGACATAAGACTGATTGTTCAGCATCCAGTGCGCGCCCGCCGTTTGCGCCGAACCCGCCGATTCAAGGACGATAGTCTCGCCGGAATCGTTAATCTTGAACGCCCCGGTTTTTGCGCTATCGCCGATGATCATAAAATCCCCGCAGGCGGCGAAGGCGGTTATGTCTCCCTCGAAAGAAAGGGATGAAGTCTTGATATGTCCGGTCTTGCTTTCATCCAGAGCGTAAATGCTGATAAACGTTCCGCCGCCTGCTTCGCTGTCCCAGCCCGCGATGGCGTACTTATCCGTTACCGCCAAAGCGGGGTCCCGATGATGCAGGGGCATCGCGTCAGGCTTATTGCCGCCGAACGGGAAGCGTCCTATCAGTTTTAAGTCCTGATCGTATACGACCACTTCAATACCGATAAAGGCTTCGTACCCGTATTCGTTGGCGGTTGCTAGGATGATTCGATCTTGATATCCGGTGGTCCACAACGCTACGTTATCGCCAGTTCCGGCGACCAGTTTTTCCCGAACCGCCTTTTCAGGATCGCTCACGTCAACCAGCTTGATGTGATAGCCGTCGTCTTTTTTGTCTATGTAGCCTAACCGGTCCCGCCCCGCCCGAAGAATACTTGCGCTGGAAAGCCCGTCAATGTCCTCGTAGCCGACGAGCCTGCGGGCAAGAGACCTTCCGCCGGTCGTTCCGGGAAGACTGTCGTCTACTAGACTTTCGGTGACGTCCGATTCATCGTCTGAGTTGTTTGGACAAGCCGAGAACAATAACGCTCCCCACACCAGCCCAGCCAGAAATTTGTGACCTTTCTTCAATTTCATAAGACCTCCAAAAATTAGTCTCCTATAAGTATATTAGGATTATATAACTTATTGAGAAAAAAAATCAAGCGGATTATTTTAGTAACGTTTCTGTCCATGCTTGCATGGCGATTCCAAAGGCTACCGACGCATTGAGCGAGCCTTTCGCGCCGTAAATGGGAATAGAAACCCTGCCCAGCGATGCGTCGGCGGCGTTCAAGGCGTGCGGGCTTACCCCCAGCTCTTCGGAGCCGACAATCATGATACCCGTTAAGGGAAACTGGAAGTCTCTCAGGGGCGTTCCGCCGGTCTCCAGCGCAAACAGCGGACAGCCCAACTCTTCGACGGCATCCCCGGAAAGCCGTTCCCAGGGAAGGACAGCCTCACAGCCCATCGCGGTCCGCTCCGCCCTGGGATGATTCGGGTCAGCGCAAAACGGCGAAAGAAACAGCTTTTCCGCGCCGAAAGATTCGGCGGTACGAAACATAGACCCCACATTGAATGGAGACCGGATGTCTTCGAGATACACCCTCATGCCGGGAAAAGAACGGCGTTTCCGCGGATCAAGCGCGCCTTCGGCGTCGATAAAATCCCAATCCGCCGGAGACTGTCCGGTTTCGGCGAGGAGGATATGCCGAAGCGCGTTCAAGCCCCGAAGCAGATTAGCCCTATCGGAATCGGCTAGAGCCGCGGCTACCTCGCGAACCGTTTCCGCGGAGATGGGCGCGTCCTGCGGCAGGAATCTCAGCAGTTCCGTTAAATACCCGGTTTCCGTCTGAGATACCGCCATGCCGGCGCGTATACGATGCTCAATTTCACCAAAAAATTTAATAATCTTCCGTAATTTAAGAGGGAGCGGGAGTTTTGCAAGTTTATGAAGGGGTATCATGCCTTTAAAAAAAGCGGAATCCCCGGATTCCGCCTTCGCTTATAAACCAAAGACCTCCATTATCTTATCTGCGGTTGCATTGATAATGGCCTCATTAATATATGAGGGGTCATTAATCTTTTTTTTCAGTTCCGCAATACGATCCGCCCTCATATCAGCGGCGGAGCTTACCAGTTCGGTTGCCCGGTACAGTTCGCTCTTCTCCAATGCCTCAGACGAAAGGGTGATAGAATCGGTCTGTGCAGTCCGGTTTACTTGGTTATTCCAGCCGGTATTTTTTCCCTGCTGGACAAGGTTTATAGCGCCTACTCTATCAATCATCATCGAAATCCTACCTAATTATAATTATCGGTATATCCTTATGCCAGTTTACACCTTAATCGGTTTTGTTTCCAGATATAAACAAAGAAAATTCACCGATTTGTTCGTTCTTTTCCGCCAAACGCATATAAATCTCCGCCGCGGAACCTCGTAAGTATTCTTCGTGCAGTTTGGTCATCTCTCGTCCTACACAAATATACCGCCCTTTATCAAATTCGACTAAATCAGCTAAAACCTTGAGTATGCGAAAGGGCGATTCATATAAAACAAAGGCAGTCTCCATATCCAGCAGTTCTTTGAGCCGGGACCGGCGGCGTCCGGGCTTGGGCGATAGAAAACCCTCAAACAAAACGCTTTTATCCCGCCCGCCGCAGACGCTCACCAGCGCGGCAAAAGCCGAAGCCCCCGGAATAGGAATAACCTCATGCCCTGCGCCCGCCGCAAGCTGTACCAGAACCGCCCCGGGATCGCTGACGGCCGGCGTACCGGCGTCGCTGGCGTAGGCGGCGGTTTTTCCCTCATTCAGGCAGGCGATAACCTTTTCCGCGGCGCGCGCCTCGTTTCCGGCTCGGCAGGAAATCATCGGCGCGCGAATCCCGAAATGACTTAACAGCTTTAAGGTCCGGCGGGTATCCTCGCAGGCTACTAAGTCCACGGACTTCAGCGTTTCCACCGCGCGATAGGTCATATCCCCCAGATTTCCAATAGGCGTGCCGACTATGTACAAGATTGCCATACAGTCAGTTAAGCAGAGCCTTGAAGATGCGTCAAGAGACCGCTGATTTAGTCAGAATACAATGAGATTGCCTCCGTAGGTTAAGCCCGCGCCGAAGCCCACGGTCATAATGAGGTCTCCCCGCCGCAGTTTGCCCCCGCGGTTCAGTTCGTCCAGCACGATAGGAATCGACGCCGACGAGGTGTTCGCGTATTCCTCGATGTTAAGAACGAATTTTTCATCAGGTATGCTCAGGCGTTTTGCGGCCGCGCTTACAATCCGGGCGTTTGCCTGATGCGGCACAATCCATCGGAGGTCGTCAACGCCGACGCCTTCGGCTTCCATGAGCTGGGCTATGATTTCGGTCATTGCCCGGACCGCAAAAATGTATACCGCCCGCCCATTCATCTCGACGTGAGGATGTATATCCACAACTTCGCCGCTTTTAAAACAGTTTCGGGAGCCGCCTCGTTTTATCATCAGGTGATCCGACCCGGAACCGTCGGCTTTGAGGATGGTCCGCAGGATGCCTCGTTTAGGATTATCGGTTTTTTCAAGGAGCGCCGCGCCCGCGCCATCGCCGAAGAGGACGCAACTTCCCCGGTCGTTCCAGTCCAGAAAACGGGACAGCACTTCCGAACCGATAACCAGCGCGCGTTTTCGCGCGGGGTTAATCGAGAGCAGTCCCGAAGCAATTTCTAGTCCGTAGATGAAGCCGCTACACCCCGCGCTGATGTCCATTGCGCCGGCGTTTTTCGCGCCCAGCTTGTTCTGAATTATGCAGGCCGTTGAAGGACATCCGTAATAATCAGCGGTTGCGGTTCCTAAAATAATCATATCCAGGGTTAAGGCTATTTCTTCGAGCGTCTTTTCCTGAACTCCGTCCTGCTCAAGGGCGAAGGTCAACGCGGACCGCGCCGCGCTCAACGCTAAATCACTGCACGCGACGGCGTCATCTGCGATATGCCGGGACCCTATGCCCGTATGCGACCTAATCCAATCATCACTGGTATCGATTCCAGCGGGCAACTCAGTATTAGTAAGCCGTTTGGCGGGTATTGCTCTTCCAGTAGCCTTGATCTCGATTGCCATATTGTTTGGGATTCCTTATTCAATGTGGTATAATAAAAAATAAGACCCTATGAACCGCAAAGAAGTTGCACAAAACTTTTTTTAAATTTCTGAATATTATGTAACCACGAGTATCTTATTTCGTTTTAAAATAAAAAGTAAAAACAGCTTGTATATATTAGTGAGACGATTTTCTTCCCTACCGTAACCGGTTCTCCTCCTCCCGGTTACGGTTTTTTTCCGGCGATTTCAGCAGATACCCGATGAGGTCTTCTCTGCCCGCGAGTTTGAGCGCTTCCGCCGCGGCTGAACGCTGTTCAGGCTTGCTGAAGTACAGCAACGCTCGTTGAAGTTTTTTTTCCCGCGGTCCGGGTACATGAATAGCGTCCATAGTCCGAGGATCAAGCCCGGTCCGATACATAACCGTGGAAAGCGTACCCGGAGTCGGATAAAAATCCTGAGCCTGATCCGGCGCGAATCGGCTTTTCTTCAAATAGACCGCCAATTCCGCCGCAGACCCTAAGTCCGAACCGGGATGCCCGGACATAAAATAAGGCAACAAATACTGCTTGAGCCTCAACCGGCGGTTGACCCCGTCAAAATCGCGCTTAAACCGCTCATACAATCCGGGACAGCCCTTGCCCATAGCCCGCAAAACAGAAGCCCCAATATGCTCAGGCGCAACTTTAAGCTGACCGCTTACATGATGCAGACATATATCCTCAAGAAACCGGCCGTAATGCCGAGTATCCATCATCAAGTAATCAAACCGTATCCCGGACCGGATAAAAATCTTCTTGATCTCAGGCTTCAATTCCCTAAGCGATTTGAGGGTCTCCCAATACTCCCGATGATCCGCCCGCAAATTCGGACAAACCTCAGGATACAGACAATCCCGGTCAGGACAAAAACTCCCTTTCTTCTGACGATCGCAACCGGGACGGAAAAAATTCGCGGTCGGACCGCCGACGTCATGGATATATCCCTTAAAATCAGGACGTTCCGCCAAAACCGCCGCTTCCTTCAGCAGACTTTCCCGGCTCCGCCCGATAACCGCCCGTCCCTGATGAAAGGTAATCGCGCAAAACGAACAGCCCCCGAAACATCCCCGGCTGGCGGTCAGCGAAAACGCAACCTCCTTCAGCGCAGGAATCCCGCCTTCAGCGTCATACAGCGGATGAGACCGACCGGTGTAAGGAAGAGCGTAGACCTCATCAAGTTCAGCCTGCGAAAGAGGCTCTGCCGGAGGATTTTGCAGAACCCACCGATCCCCGTCGCTCCGCTCCGCCAAAGCCTGCGCCGTTCCGGGATCGGCGTGCCGCCGCTGAACCATGAAATGTTCGGCGTACCGCCGCAGAGACGCCGAATCAGTCCCTTTTACCTCATCGTAAGCCGGAAGTTCGGCGAAATTTTCCGGAGGACGCCCCTGAGACCGGACGCAGGTTCCCCGGACATCCCGGATACTGCCGATAGGCTCGCCTTTGCCGAGACGGTCTGCAATTTCCCGAATACTCCGCTCGCCCATGCCGTAGACGAGCAAATCCGCTTTGGAATCCAGCAGAATCGACCGCCGGACCGTATCAGACCAGTAATCGTAATGAGCGAATCGGCGAAGACTCGCCTCGATGCCTCCGATAATCACGGGTATATCTTTGTACGCCGCCCGGACTCCCTCGGCGTACTTGAGAACCGCCCGGTCAGGACGGCGTCCCGCCGCGCCGCCCGGGGAATAGGCGTCTTCAGATCGGGGCTTTTTTGCGGCCGTGTAATGAGCGACCATCGAATCCATGTTCCCCGCGGCGACCAAAAACCCCAGCCTCGGTCTGCCTAAGACCGTATACGAGCGCGAATCCTTCCAATCCGGCTGAGGAATGACGCCGACCTTATAGCCTGCGCGTTCTAAGACCCGGGAAATTACCGCTGTCCCGAAAGAGGGATGGTCCGCGTAGGCGTCGCCGGAAACAAAGATGAAATCACATTCCTTCCATCTCCGTTCCCGCAGGTCCTGCCGGTTTATTGGAAGGAATGTCCGCCTAGACTCCGACGACAGAGGTAACTTCAGGAACCGCTTGTTTCAGCGCGCTTTCGACGCCCATTTTCAAGGTCATCTGCCGCATGGGACAGGAACCGCACGCGCCGGTCAGCCGCAGAGACACCGTACCGTCGTTAGCGACCGACACAAATTCCACATCTCCGCCGTCAGCTTGAAGCGAAGGACGTATCCCGTTCAGGGCGGTCTTTATTTTTTCTTCAATCATAGCATTTCTCCTATGCTTCTAGTATACTAAGAAGGTTCGCAATACGGCAATCTGAGTATCTGCTATTTGCCCGGATTATCAGATTTACACTAAGGTTCGGGCTATCCGTACGATGTCCGCTAAAACCCCGCCGGCCGTAACTTGCGCGCCCGCGCCCGGACCTTTTATTACCATAGGCAGGGCGCAGTACCGCTCCGAAGTAATCACTACCATGTTGTCCGCGTCTACTAAAGAACGGAAGGGACTGTTCCCGGGTTCCGCCCGGAGGGAAAGCCGAGCCGAGCCGTTCTCGATAACCGCAATATACCGTAACGCCTTGCCCGCCGCGGCCGCTTCCGCCCGCCGCTTTTCAAAGTCCGCGTCGGCTTTTTCAAGCTCCGCAAAGAAAGCGTCAACATTGGGGGCGTCAAAACAGGCTTTCGGCAGGAGCGGCTCAATAACAACCGAGGAAAATTCTAGGGGTATTCCACATTCGCGGGCAAGAATCAGAGCTTTCCGGGCGGCGTCCATAGCGTTTAAGTCGTCTCTTGGGTCTGGTTCGGTATAGCCCTTCGCCTTCGCCTCCCGAACCAGCGCGGAAAAGGACTTGCTTCCGTCGTAATTATTGAAGATATAGCTCAAGGTGCCAGACACCGCCGCCTCAATCCGCCGCACCTTATCTCCAGACAGGAAAAGGTCCCGCAGTGAGGAAATCACCGGCAATCCGGCGCAGACCGTCACTTCATACAAATAGGGGATGCTCCGCTCTCGGGAATAGGAAATCAGCTTATTGTAATAGGCGAAAGAGCCGGAATTCGCCCGTTTATTCGGCGTAACGATAGGTATCGAGGCTTGCAGGATAGCGGCGTACTGAGCCGCAACCGCATCGTCCGCGGTACAATCGCAAAAGGCGACATTCGGAATATTCAGCGTCCGCATCGTATCAATAAAAACCGGCAATGAAAAAGCCTGCGCCGGTTCTTGCAGGGCGGAATTTTTAAGCAGGGCTTTTACCTCTTTAGGGTCCATGCCTTCAGGGGCAAAAATCATGGATCGCGAGTTTGCCGCTCCTACCAGATTAATCCTAACCCGATGGTCCCGCGCCAAAACCTCCCGATGCTCCGCGATTTGGTCCAGCAAGGTTCCGCCGATCAGCCCCGTCCCCATAAGGAAGAGGTTCACCGACCGGACGCCGGCAAGGAAAAACGCCTCATGGACCGCGTTGACCGCCTTAGCTTCGTCCTGCCGGGCAATGACCGCGGATATATTCAGTTCCGAAGAGCCTTGGGCAATGGCGACTACGCTGATTCCGTTCCGACCGAGGGCGTGGAAAAATCTGCCGGAAATTCCCGCGGTCTGTTTCATCCGAGACCCTACCGCCGCAATAATGGCGAGGTCCCGTTCTAGGATAGGTTCGTCGATGGCGCCGGAACGGATTTCCCGGTCGAATTCCTCCTGCAACGCGGCAACGGCGGTTTCCGCCTCTTCCGGCAGAATCGCAAAACAGATAGAATATTCGCTGGAACTCTGGGTAATCAGAATGACGCTGATCCCTTTCCGCGCCATTGCGCCGAACACCCGGGAAGAAAAACCCGCAACGCCCACCATCCCTGACCCTTGAATACGGACTAAGGACACATTATGCATAGAACTGATGCCTCGAATAGGATAGACGCTCTCTTCAGCGGTCGCGGTAATCCTCGTTCCGCCTCCGGCGGCGTTAAAGGTATTGCGGATATAAATCGGTATTCCTTTTTTCAGGGTCGGCTTAATCGTAGGAGTATACAGCACCTTCGCGCCGAAATGGGACAGCTCCATAGCTTCGACGTAAGAAATAGCATCGATTCGGAAAGCGTTTTTCACCAGCCGCGGGTCTGCGGTCATAAGTCCGTCCACGTCGGTCCAGATTTCTACTTCTTCAGCATCCAGAGCCGCCCCGAAAATAGCGGCGGTCAGGTCTGACCCGCCTCGTCCCAGGGTGGTCGTAACTCCCGACAGGGTTGAGCCGATAAACCCGCTTGCAACATACAGTTCCGTCCGGGGCGAATTCTGAAAAAACGCGGAAACAGCGGCAAAAGTTTCCTCTTCCAGATATTGAGCGTTTCCGTAACGATCATCCGTCTTAATAAGCCGCCGGGCGTCAAGATAGGTTGCAGGAAGCCCTGATCCCCTGAGAATCAGCGCAAGCAACGGCGCGGACAGTCGTTCCCCAAAGCTCATAACCCCGTCGAGGCTCCGAGAGGACAGCTCCTGAAGGATGGCAATACCGTCAAGTATGCGAGTAAGCTCCGCAAAAACCGTCTCGATAAGAGAAAACGCCGCGTCCCGCTGAAGTCCTTTAAGAAAATGAGCGGACCTTTCCCGATGCCGATTCTTCATATCCTGCAATAAATCCGTATAAGCAGGGTCTCCGGCCTGAGCTTTCCTCGCAAGCCCTATCAAACCGTCGGTCATCCCCGAAAACGCGGAAGCTACCGCTACCTGCACCTTACCGGCATGGTCCTTGTCGCTGAGTATCTCGATAACCTTTTCAAGGGCTTCTACCGACCCCAGAGACGTACCGCCGAATTTTACAACACGCATAGCTCAGTATATGATTTTTGGCTATAGGTATCAAGCATGGGAAACCTGTCCCTCGCCTTGCGCTCCCTATACCGGATGTCTCCGCGGCTCGAAACGCCGTCAGAATAGTTTAACCGCAGTAAATAGGTTTTTCTTCAAAACTCAATGCGTTCCCGCCATAGGGCGGGAACTTACATTATGAGCAATCAGAACCCGGTCCGGGTCCAGGTTTCGCCGTTGCCGGAAAAGGACGAATCGCCGGCAAGGGTATATACAAAGGTTTTCCCGTCAAATTGTTTTCTGGCAAAATCTCTGTCCGCCGCGTCGCCATAGAACAAGGTAAACGTGACGCTTAACGTAGAACCATTTATCTGATAGGAGCCTCGGGCTATAGCCTTGCCGCCTACGGTCATCTCAACCGATTTAAGGGTTGTATTAAACTGCAAAGAGTTGGTTGACCCAGACATTTGATAGGTGCCATCCCGCAGGGTTGCCTGCGCTGAACCTCCCGATCTCGGCGCGCTTCCTGAACTGGAAGACCCGCTGGAAGAAGAACCGGACGAGGTAACTTGTATCGGTTCAAACTCTCTTGCTCCGTGTGCTGTTAAGTAGTCGGCAATCTGCACATATCCCTTCTCTTGGGCATATTGCAAAGCCGTCTTTCCTATATCTGAACCTTCTTTTACCCGTAAGTTTACATCCGCGCCTTTTTCAACTAGAAGCATCACAAAGTAGAGTTCATTATTAATGACGGCACGCATCAAAGGGGTAATGCCTTCAGAGGTTCCTTTATTAACATTCGCGTTATGTTCAATTAGGAATAGAGCATCTGCGTCCGGACCGTAATGGATATAATGGAACAACAGCGAAACCCATATATCTGAGGTCGTGACAGCCTCACAAGTAGCATCGAGATTCACCTTGTTTTCGAGCATAAAATTAACCGCTTCTTCATTCCCGCTCAATAATGCAAGGACTAAAAGCGGGAATCTCATGGGATAACCATCCTTCAAATCTAGTCTAGTTTTGCCGTTCACATCCGCGCCGTACCGGACAAGCAACCGCATAACAGGAACTGTATTTTCCGCTTTAAACCCCGGAACCAACTCCGGGGCAAGCGCGCCCGCCATACATTCCGTTAAATTCATCTTCTTTGCGCTTTTTTGCAGAATTTTTTCCATTTCCGCAAAATCATTGTTCGCCATTGCCTTTTCAAATTTCTTGACCAAAGGCGAACCAATCGCGGTGGGACTGCTCCCGCAGGCGCTCATCAGAGCCGTAAGAAAAACCGACAGGACTATCCCTGCCGCCAGATACCGATAGTTAAACTTCATACTATCCTCCAAATATATTTTTGTGGTGAACTATGCGTCGGGGTTTTCAGGAACCGCCCCGGCGCATATCCGGCAAGTCCGCCCGCGGGGACGCGGAGGGGCTTGGTCAAAGGCTTTTATCATATTCCTTCGATTATATCGACTGAAACAATATTGCCGCGGCCTTTATAGGGTA
>JAIRPH010000100.1 GCA_031257135.1 Spirochaetaceae bacterium | reverse complement strand
GGCGCATACAGCCCATACCCAAAGCGGATACCTTAAATCCGAGGTTTTTTCCATAAATTCTATATTGCATAATACCCTTGACTATAGAACCTCAAGTTTACGTTAAGTCAAGCCTTTTTAAGCCCGCCGGCTTATTTTTCTTTTTCTATTTTTTTCTATAAGAGCCTTCCCGGAGCCGCGGCGGGCGGGGTATATTCAGCCCCGACACGCTCAACCTCCGAGTCAAGCCCCGGCGTCGTCCCGTACTTGCGGGCGAAAAACCCCAGTCTCGCGGTATCCGGCATGATCGTATTCTCGGTGTAATACTCATCCAGAGCGTCGTATTCTTCATCAGTCAAATCGGGCATGGTTTTCTCCTAAAAGCCGAAAAAATCTCGATATGCTTTTCTGCATTTCATGGCATGGAATACTTTGATACGGTTATTATCAAGCTCATTATACAGAATTTCAAGGGCAATTCCACTACGGCTTATTCCGATAAGCAGATTTTTATTTTCTTCCCCGGGCATCGGGTGGTCAAATAGGCGTATCTTGAAGGCGTTCCGAATATCTTCCTCCGAAACGCCGTGTTTGAATGCCGAAGGCGCAAAAACAATCCGCTCATCCATACCTAATGCTACCCTAAAGACAGGATAAAGGCAAGCAGAATCCGAATTAAACGTCTCCGCAGTCGATAGCGGCTTATCCGAATTCTTCGGTTCCTGAGCCTTTGAAAAAAGGGCTGGTCTCTGCGGAAGGCGGCGTTCAGGCTGAAGTATATGCGCTAAGGAATTTGACGCCTCTGCGTTTGCAACGTTCGCCGGCTTTTGCGGAGGAGCCGGCAGGGAAATCGGTACGACCAGAAAGTTGCCGTCAGCCTCCCATTCCGTTTTTATTTTTTCCAGCGTACGCGGTTCTCGAACCTCGATTCCCTCCTCTTTTAGTCCTTTGACATGGATTCCAGCGGATGCCCCTCTTGTCTAGGATGCTGATATTGTGGTAATATTTTTTCAAGAATAGTATACGTTTGGAGTTGCCATGCCGGTTAAACGGTTGCTTTGCTTGACGATCTTTTTGTGGGGATGGGCTTCGCTCTGCGCCCGGGAGGTTGAAATATATGTTGAAGATACGGATTTGGGGCTTCCCCTTGAGGGCGCGCTGATACGGTCTTGGGATGGACAGGAATATATCTGCGATGAAGCGGGAAAAGCGGTTGTTGCGGTTCCTGATAATCAGGAGGTAACGGTTCAGGTTGCGTATCCGGGCTACGAAAACCGGAGGCTGACGGTTCCGGCAGAGGGAGCTAGGGTTACTGCGGGACTGCGGATGAGCGGAATCATGGAAAGCCAAGAACTGGTAGTGGAAGCCAGTAAGCCCGGAACCAGCGAAACGAAAACCGGCAGGAGCGTAGCCATAGCCGATAAACAGCTTACCCAAACCGCTGAAATCGGCATCGTCGAGGACGTGATGACCTCGATCAAGCTCCTGCCCGGGGTAGGATATACGGGAATGTTTAACGCCCTGCCCTCGATCCGGGGCGGCGAGCCGGGAGATTTAACCGCGGTATTCGACGGCTTTTACATCGAATTCCCCTACCACTGGGGCGGAGGAGCTTCCATCTTCGATCCCCGAATGGTTCAAAGCGCGAGGCTCTCTCACGGCGTTTTTTCCGTCCGCTACGGACATACGGTTTCGGGGCTTCTGGAAGTAACCTCCCGAGACCCATCTCCCACCGAAGTAGAAGCTGAATTAGGATTCTCTACCAGCGCGGCTAACCTCAACCTCTCCTTTCCCCTGTGGGGAAAAGGAGGAGTCATGATCATGGGAAAAACAACCTACTGGGACCCTTTTATCGCTTTAGCCAAACTCTTTGTAGAAGAAGTCCAATACGTCCGAGTCGCGCCGTATATCCGAAGCTCCGCATTGTCCGTAAACTACCGTTTCACCCCGGACTTGGAAGCGACCCTTAACGGCTTCATCGGCGGAGACGGCATCGGCGTATCCTACGAAAACGAAAGCGTAAACGGACCTTTGGAAAGCCAGTCCAATATGACCTTCGACTGGAATAACAGCACCGGCTTCTTAATCGGAGGAGTCGCCTTCAACCCGACGGCTTCGATGGTACTCAGGGGAACCGCAGGCGTCGGATATCATCAAGCTCTTGCAGAGGGAAACGTCTATAATAACATCAAAGTCTGGTATTCTGACGTCTTCAAAGAACAATGGGCTGACCTTATTAACATCTTCAACAAAGATCATCCCGAGTATTACGAACTCCCGGAAAACAGCATGGATATCGACGGAAAAACCGTCACCGCAAACGTTCAAGGACGCGCTGATTTGGACTGGGATATAGGCAAAGGCTTCCTTCTTGCCTTCGGGATTCAGGAACTCTACGCCCAATGGAAACACAACGCTGACATTCACGCGTACGTTGAGCGGTGGATCCCCCCGGGAAATATCCCCCCGGATATCCCTCCGGATATGTTCCCCACAGGCGTTCCGCCTAACCTGTATCTGCATTTCCCCATTGATTATACGATTGACGTCTTAAACCAAGGCTTTACCACGTCAGCCTACGCCGCCGCGGAATATACCTCGCCTAACAGCTTTTTCGGCGCGGAATTGGGACTGAGGCTGGATCATCTCTACTTTGTGGGGCGGGATTTTACGGTACAGACCTATCCGGCGTTCAATCCCCGGCTGAATCTGGATTTTAATATCCTCAAAAACTACGGCGTCATCGAATCCCTGAGCGCGACCATCGGAACCGGCTTGTTTTCATCGGTCAACGAGGGAATAACCTTAATCGAAAACCGCTACGGCATCGACGATTTTGAAATGAAGCAAAACCGCTCCTGGACTTCCGTGGCTGGAACGAAGATAGATTTCGCCGGCGGATTCAGTTTCAATATAGAAGGATACTTCAAATATATGTTCGATAGATCGTATATGTACGGAAATATCGAACCCGGCAGTACCGAAGCGGTATATAAATTCAACGGCGAAGGCATCAGCGCGGGCTTTGACTTCATGCTCCAAAAATTCGAGTCCCGCTACTGGGACGGCTGGATTTCCTACTCCTTCAACTACGCTCGCTACCGGAACCCCGACGGAGACCCGGACAGTTCAGTGGGAAGCGATTGGTATTACCCCTCGTTTCACCGGTTCCACAACCTTAACGTAATTCTCAACATCAAGCCCATCCCTCGGCTGAACCTTTCCATCCACTTCGGGCTTGCATCGGGAAGACCTAAGTCCAAAGTAGGCTCCATCGAAAGCTATCCGGTTCTCATCTACGACAATAACAGCCCTGTAAACGGTACGATTATCGAAAAATGGAAGAGAACTTCCGTCTACGACGATAACGAACGCACCACTTGGTCGGTGCCGCTAGACCTGAAACTCTCATGGTACTTCTTTAACGCGAAGGGAAAGGTTCAAGGCGAGTTATATGTCGCCGTTGAAAACCTTACCTCCCTGATATATAAAGCTCAGGCGAATACTTCCTTCAACAGCTATACCGGCGAAGAAGATACCGGCAGTGATTCGGCATCCTACGAAATGCCCCTCCCACTGCCGTCAATAGGATTCAAATGGAGTTACTAATGCGCGGCATCCTTGTCCTCGGCAGTCTGCTCTTCTGCGGCTGTACCGGCCTCGTTGAAAACGGCGGCCGAGTCTTAGACGGATCGGCTTTCGCCGAAAAAACTCTGGCGGTCTACCAAACTCTGGGCGGCGATCTCGGCGGCGTCGAGGTAAAACGGCTGTCCGCCAAAAAGCCTGAGCAGGAAACTCTGTCGATTACCCTGCCTGACTTCCCGAACCTCGTCTTCCGCGGAACTCTTCCCGCGGAAGACGGCGGATTTGAGCTGAAAAGTATGCGCTTCATCGGCGGAAGCGTATCGGGCTGGAACGAATTCACCCTCGACCTAACCGGAACCGGCAACTTCTCCTTCCAAGGGGATTTAGGAACCTTCCAAATCGAGCGGATCGAAGCCGGAGAGATTTCCTCCGGCAAAATCCGCCTCAAAGGAAGCCGGCTCATCGGAGACCAAGCCCTCGCCAGCCTGCGGAACCGCCGCCAGAGAATCGACGCCGTAACCGGCTGGATGCTTACCCAAAAAGAAAACCCGGTCTTTGAAACCCAAAAAGATTTTGAAGCCTACTGGAAGCCCCGGCTCCTGCCGGAGATCGTATCTCCCGGAAAACGCCCAGAGGCTTTCGCAAAAGCGAAAGAAAACGCCCGCTGGGTTCGCGCGGAAGATGTCCGCTGGAATAGGTCCTACACTGAAGTCCTCCTCCCGGAAGACCTCTGGACCATAAGGAACTCCGGCGCGCTCCTCCGAGACTGGGAAGAAGCCGGAACTTGGATATATGTACAGTATCAGTGGGGACATATAGCGGAACGTATATCAAATCGGTATACTGTAATAAAAATTAAATGAGGTATCTATGGAAACGCAGGAAAGCGCATTTTCGTTAATGGAACTCTTTAAGATGGGAGGCGCGTTTATGTGGCCCCTCCTCTTATTCTCGATAGCCGCGTCGGCTATTTCTTTGGAACGGGTTTTGTACCTGTTGTATCACAATCTGCGGCTTGACGACCTTCAGCGGCGCGCCGAAGAGTATATCCGGGACGGAGATTTCGCCGGCGCGCAGGAATATCTGAAAACCCTGACCCGCCGCAGAATAGGCGCGCGGATTCTTCTTGCGCTGGTGCGGAAACCGGAACTCTCGGAACACCAGATGGAGAAAGCCGTAGAAGCCGAAGCCATGACCCAAATCAACGCGCTGGAAAACGGCTTCAACTTCCTTACCGCGCTGGGGTCTCTTTCTCCGCTGACCGGCTTCTTGGGAACCGTGTCGGGAATGATCGGCGCGTTCAAATCCATCGCGGAAGCTACCGAAGTAAACGCTCAAATCGTCGCCAACGGGATATACGAAGCCTTGATCACCACGGTCTTCGGACTTATCATCGCGCTCATCGCCATGATCTTCCATTCCCTTTTCACCCATGTAGTGGATAAATTCGCCGCGGATGTGGAAAAAACCTGTTCCGAGCTTATCACGGAAATCGCCCTGACCCATGCCGTCAAAGAAACCGCGCCCCAAGCGGAACCGCCGCAGGCTTTTCTCGGTCTTCCCTTAACCGCTTCCTTCGCGCCGTCTGCGGAACCGCCGCCGGAACCTCCTGCGCCGCCGTCTGCGGAGACGCCGGCTTATAAGCCGGTTCAGTCGGACGTCGTTCCGGCGGAACCCTCGCAGGCTTTTTTCGCGCCGCCTGCGGAGACGCCGGCTTATAAGCCGGTTCAGTCGGACATCGTTCCTGCGGAAGAATATACATGAAACTAAACCGGCGGAAACGAACCCCCCTTCAAGAGTCCAGCGCGTCCAGCGATATCGCATTCCTGCTGATTATCTATTTTATTGTGATCGCCGGCTTTAACGTCAACAAGGGCTTCTTGATGACTCTTCCCCAAAAGAATTCAGCCCGTCTTATTTTGAAGGACGATCTCCTGCGGTTTGACCTCAGCGAGCAGGGAGTTTTGCTCTATCAGGGAGAACCGATGGAACGGCAGTCCGCGGAACGGGAAATCCGGGCTATGATCAGCCGGCATCCGAATCTGGCGGTAGTTCTCAGCATCGCGCCGCGCGCTCCGTGGCAGGAAGTGGTTTCCTTTGTGGAGCTTGCTCAGAAACTTGAGGTGGAATCCTTTTCGTTTTCCATGAAAGACGCTCCCGGAGGCTCCCTATGATGAACATTAAGCGGAACCGAAAACAATTTGCGGTGCCTCTTAATTCCATGTCGGATGTGGCGTTTCTTCTGCTGATTTTTATCATGCTGGTTTCTCTGATCAACTACCGCCGAGAGGTCAAAATCGAATATCCCGAAGCGGAAACGGCGCGAAAGACCAGCGTTCAAGACAATCTGGAGATTTGGGTTGATCCCGCGGGATCGCTGTATCTTGACGGAGTTCTAAGCGATATTCAGAACGTAGAGAACCATATTATCAGCGCGTATCAGGAAACGCCGGACACGCGGATTCATATCATCGCCGACCGGAATACGCCTTTTGAATACGTGAACCGAGTATTGCAGATGCTTCAAATACTGCAATACCGGGTAGTTAGTTTTGTGGTGAAGGATACGCGATAATGGGCGCGCTTTTTACGATTAACAAGGTGCGGATGATATTTTACGCGGCGGTCGCTCTTCTGCACGGACTGCTTCTTTATTTTATGGCTTTCAAGATGGATACGCTTGCCGTCGCGCCTGAGCCGCCCGCTCAGGTTATGAAACTGGTTGACGTTTTAGAGGATATTCCGCCGCCCCCTCCTCCTCCGCCCCCTCCAAAGCCCGCGGAACCTCAACAGAACGCAGTCGAGGCGGTCGCGGAAAATATGATAGAAACCGACGAGGTTCCCAAAAATCAGGTGGTCGTAGATACCCTGCCCCAAAAGCCGCAGGCGGCGGTTGAGTATCGGCAGGTTGACTATCTGCCGCAGAACAAGGTCTCTAAAACGCCTCGTTTTTCCGACCAAGACATTAGAAAAATTGCGAATTATCTTAGAGAGCAGTATCCGCCTATTGCGCTGAGGTCAGGCCTTGCAGGCAACGTATATCTTGAGCTGTTTATTGATTCCAAAGGGATAATCCGGCAAATTAATATCTTAAAAGAAAGCCCCGAAGGAAGGGGCTTCGGCGAAGTGGCGGTAAACGCCTTTAAAGATATTCAGGCATCGCCGGCGGAAGCCAACGGCGCCGCAGTAGCGGTCCGTTACCGGTATCCCATACGCTTCACCGTGAAGTAAGCTGACCGTCGGCGCGGGATCATGCTCTTTATTCTTGTTTCTATTTTTACAAAAAACTGCGGGGGCTACCGCGAAGCGGCTGTCCCCGCCTATGCAAACAATCTTACCCAACCACCCTGTGCTGGATTTCTCCCCACGGACCCAACTCTCCGCGCGCCGACTGCCAGCGGGGAGCGCAGGACAGAAATTTACCCTCCGCCTCCGGTCCCAACGAGAGCGTAAAAGGCGAGCGGGTCATCAGTTGGGTTTCTTTCAGCAGGGCGTAGTCCGTTACCTTTACTGCGCCTACCGTGTAATTCAGCAGACAGCCGTTCATGCCGTAGGGAACGGCATGACTGTCCGGCGTCGCCTCGTCCTGAAAGCGGATTTCCGTCCGAAAGCCCCCCAGCCCTTTGAGGTCGGTAATGAGGGCGCGGGTCGCGGGTTTCCCGATAGCCGAATGGGTTGTGTCGCGGTTGTGCAAGTTCATCGCCGTGCGGTCTTCATTGGTTACGGGGGCGAACTTGAGATATTGCGCCACAAACTGCCGCGCAAAACTTTCCGCCGCGTGCCGCGCGTCGTTTTTGGCTTCCGTGTCAACGGATGTGTGCGGCCCCAGCGTCTTGGCGTAGGCGGCGTGCCAGTCCGTGTTGCGCTGTTTCAAGTCCGTTACCTTCGCCGCCGGAATGTGCGTCCATGCGGGGCTTGCGCCCGCGGTCTTGCCGTCCACATAGCCGGTCAAATTCGCCAGCCAGCCGTCAAATTCAGCGTCCCGCGAGGGGACAAAATCCTGCGTATGCGCCATTTTTACAAGTCTCCTTGTTGCCTGTTTTCCGCTTGGCGGTTTTTCTAAGCCGTTCAGCGGTTTTCGTCTATCGCTCGGAAAAACCGCCAAATGATTCAGCGGTTTTCGGCTAAATCTCAGCGGTTTTTCCCTGCGCCTTAGCGGTTATTGTAAACCCCTCGGCGGCGTTTGTCTATGATTCAGCGGTTTTTCTAAACGGCTCGGCGGTTTTTGCCAATGCTTCCCTCATTCCCGTTTTTGTCTCCCTTCCATAATCGCTTCATCAGTAGAAGTCTCCCCATTATATTACTCGGTAGTTTTTCCATTTCCCGGTTTTGTACCGGAGCAGATAACATATTGAGCGGGCAATCCAGTCCGCGCCCAT
>JAIRPH010000090.1 GCA_031257135.1 Spirochaetaceae bacterium | reverse complement strand
GCGATAAACGGCTCCACTTCGCTTTCTTCCAAGACCTCGTCGCCCATTGCGGGACAGCCGAAAGCCAGCGCGTCAGCGGCTTTGACCATAGCCGGCGTGACTTCCCCGACGGTTTTCAGCGAAACTTCCGCGCCCGCGCCTTTCGCGCTCTCGGCGATCTCTTTCGCCATAGCTTCGGTATTGCCCGAACTGCTCCAATAGGCGATCAGCAAATTTTTCATTCGTATCTTCCTTTTCACTAAGTTAGCTTTCGCTTACAACAAATTATATATGTCTAACTTTTCAGCGTCAACATATTTTTTTCGTTTTTTTCTAAATTTTTATTGTTAGATAATCCGTTCCAATTTTCCAAAGGAAAGAAGCCGCGGCGCATTGACATACGTCCGGTATTCCTCTATACCAAGGGAAGGAGCGATTATGAGCAGTATACGATGGGTCAGAGGGGTATTTGCCGCGATAATCATAACCGGCGGCGCGGTTATGCCGGGGCTTTCGCAGACGCCGCCGCCGCGGTACATTACGCCGGAGGCTTTGCAAAACTGGGCGGATAATCACGAAGCCATATCAGACGGGCTTCGGGAGCTGGCGGAGGAATCTCCCGATCCTGCGGTGCGAGCCCGGGTCGGCGCATACATGGAGCAGATGGAAATCTTCGCGTACCGGATTTTTGCAGGGATTGAAGTCGCCGACGGGAGGATAGTGGATACGTCCGATAAGGCGGAGTTCGATAATCCAGAGCGGCTCTACCAGAAAGCTCTGCGGCTCCGGGTTCCGCCCGCGGTTCAGCGGGTGTACGCGGAAAACGGCTTGGGAGAACATGGGCATCAGATGTTTATATGCCTGCTTTTGTGGGCGGTTTTGCTTGAAGTAAAACAATGGAATGATATTCCGCGTTCCAATAGAGTGCAGAAGCGGCTGACCGCCTTAGAATCGCTCATAAATCCCGAAGATTTAGCGATTATTGAGGACCTCTACGAGCGGATGTAGCGGACCGGTCAGACTTTCTTTTGAGGCTTAGATTTTTTTAAAAAAAAGTAAAAAAAAATAATTCGGGATTGAAGCAAAACCGGGGTATAACGCCCTATATAAATCGCCGGCGCGATAGAACGCCGGACAGGTTTTATCTTTTACGGAGGCAGTATGAATAGCAATAACCTTAACTCTATTTTAATCGAAGGCAACTTAGTTCGGGACCCGCTTCTCAGGTCAACCCCGAAAGGAACACAGGTCTGTACCTTTAGTCTTGCCTCTAACCGTTTCTTTAAGCAGGATACCGGATTGGAACGGGAAGTGAGCTTTTTCGACGTCGAAACATGGTCGAAACTGGCGGAAAACTGCTATCACCTCGGGCATAAGGGCAGAGGCGTCAGGATTGTGGGACGCCTCAAGCAAGACCGCTGGACCGGCTCTGACGGGAAACAGCACTCCAGAGTGACCATCGTGGCGGAACACGTCGAATTCCGGCCGGAATTCAAAAAGGAAGAAAACCCCGCCGCGCAACATCAGGCTATGACCGAAACCGTAATGACTCAGGCTATGGAATCGGGATTAGCCGCCTTCGGCTAAATCGTCTCAGACGGGTTTGGTCTCCTGATAAAACCCGTCTTTCCAGTTAAATCGGCTTGTATTCGCCAGCGGAACGGCGTTCTCCACAGAACGCAGGATATCCCGGTAATCCCGTTTCTTCATGGGAAGCCCCGAAATATCGACGATGAAACGCCCGTATCCCGCTTCCTGAAGAAACGGGATTTTATCAATAATAGAAAAAGGTTTCTCCGGTATCACTTGGGACCCCTCTCGTTGAGAAATAAGAAAAAATTCCTCCCCTCGGGAGTCGGAAAACCGGCAGAAAGGATAAGTCTCCCCAAGATCAGCCCGAATACGAAACAGCGGAGGATACGCAAAAACCGTAATAAACGTAAAAATCCGCCGCTTAGGCTCTACGGTGCGTTCTAGGTTTTGACGGTTGTTTTCTAAAGGACTTATGAAATAATCGGTTCCCAAATCGGCAATAAAGGAATTCGCCCAGCGGTTGAATACATAGAGATAGGGACCTGCAATCAGAGACGCCTCGGTATTGCGGAAATACGAAAAATGCCCCGGATTGTTCACCGCAAACCGCCGGTATCCCCGGCTGAGGAGCTGAGGAATCTCCTCGGCATAGACCCGATCCATGCTCTGCGGAAAATATGGGTCTAACGTGAGAATCACCTTCTCAGGAGCAAAAGGCAGAGTCCCGCCTCTCATTAGATGAACGGCGGTTTTGCGAGTGTAGCCCAGCATCGCGCCGGCCGCTTTGGCGGACTGAATCATGTAGAGGTCTTCCACACGGGAAACCCCCAGATAGATTCCTGCCGGAAAAGTCTTAGCATCCGTTCTCTTTGCGGCGGGCAGAGAAAAAACCGGCGCAGACTCTCTGCCGGGAGCGCGCTTGAAGGAATCAAGCCGCCGCGGAATAACCGGCGCGTACCGTTTGGTCATCGCCTTAGTCTGAATGAGGTAAACCTCATCCCCCTTGTCAAAACCTTCGGGAATCGACAGCCAGAGATCGTCCCCCTCCGCTTCAACCGCGGCGAGTTTGTGAGCCTGCCGGTTCGTATCGTCAGCCCGGTGAAGCCGTATCGAATCCCCCGGAACCGGAAGAGTTCCGCGTGCGGAGATACGCCCCCGCCTCTGCGCTCCCGATCCTTTCGCCTCAAGAATGACTCCCAAAGAAATGCCGGTTCCGCCGCTTTGATCGGATTTAAGCCAAGACGCTGCCCCGGGGGGTTTATCTTCAATATAAAAAACCGTTTTCCCCCGGGCGAAGTCGTTGAGCAGAATTTTCTGAGCCTTTTCCACAGCCTCATCGGTCCGGGTTCCGCCCAGGGCGTCGATAACCAGCCGGTACGCGGAAACCACGGTTCCCACATATTCCGCGCTTTTCATTCTGCCCTCGATTTTGCAGGCGTTGACTCCGGCGTCGGCGAGCGCGGGAAGCCGTTCAAGAAGCTGTAAATCCGAAGGGCTGAAAAAATAGCCCTCCTCCTGAGTCTCCCGCCGGTAAAGCCGCCGGCACGCCTGAGTACACATCCCGCGATTGGCGGATTTGCCCCCCAAATAGCTCGAAAACAGGCATAATCCGGACGCGCTCACGCACAGCGCGCCGTGAACAAACGCTTCCAATTCCGCGTTGGTATTCAGGCGGATTTCCCGAATCTCTTCCAAGGTCAGTTCTCTGGCAAGCACCGTCCGGGAAATCCCGTGCTTTGACAGCAGGTTCACCCCTCGGGCTGAGGCGATGTTCATCTGAGTAGAGGCGTGCAGTTTAAGAGACGGGAAATGCTCTCGAACTAAGGGAATAATCCCGAAATCCTGAACGATCAGCCCGTCCGGTCCCGTAAGCGCAAGGTATTTGAGAAGCTGATACATTCGGTCCGCCTCCCTCTGCTCGAAAACCGTATTGACCGTTACATAAACCTTGCGTTTCATGCGGTGAAGCGACCTAAGCGCGCCCTCAAATTGAGCATAGGCGAAATTGACGCTTCGCATCCGGGCGTTGAAGCTCTTCAGCCCGAGATATATCGCATCAGCCCCGGCGCCGACCGCCGCGTCTAAGGCTTCAGGAGACCCGGCGGGGGCAAGTAATTCCAACATACTAGTTATAGTAAGAAATATAGGGATTCTCGGCAATAGCTAAAAATCATATTGAACAAATTGATAGAATATGCTACGATATTCATATTATGGCAAACGAGAAGCTGATAGTCTATTATTCAAGAAGCGGCGTATCTGAAACCCTTGCAAAAGCGTTGCAAAACAAACTAGGATGCCCTATGGACAAATTAGAGTATGCCGAAAAAGATCGGGTCTCATTCGGAACGGCCCTCTTAGAAGCGTTCCGTAAATCAACCGCGGCGGTTAAAGGCGCGGTTCACAATCCGGGAGATTATGATACGGTTATCTTTATTACTCCGATATGGGCGCAATCTCTGGCGACGCCGATTAGGAGTTATATGTCAGAGCATAAAGAAGCCGTCAAATCATATATTCTCCTCGCTACCTGCGGAAAATCCGGTCTGCCGGAAACTATAAAAGACGCGGCCGCCGTATTAGGAAAAGAGCCGTCCGCGGCCGAATATTATCGTTCTTCTCACGTTGCTAAGGGCGTTTATAATTTAGAACAGTTCCTCTAAACCGCCCCGAAAAAACTATGCGCGATAAATCAGTTCAATATATAGGTATATGCGTTGCAGTATTAATACTGTATCATATTGTATATGTTACGGTAACTATTTACGCTATCGGTACGAGGAATGACGCGCATACGGCGGACGCGGCGGTTATCTTAGGAGCCGCCGCTTGGAACAATAGACCTTCCCCGGTGTTCCGGGAACGGATAAACCACGGCATTTGGCTGTATAAGCAGGGATATGTCAGAAAACTCATCTTTACCGGCGGCAAAAGCCTTAACGCGCCGTTTTCAGAATCTGAAGTCGCCCGGAACTACGCGACAGCAAATCTAATCCCGCCGGAAGATATTTATATAGAAGAGTATTCCAGAACGACTTATGAAAACATTTTGTACGCCGCGTATATCATAAAAGAACATGGCTTTAAAACAGTACTTCTGGTCAGCGATCCTCTGCACCTGAAACGGGCGATGGCGATAGCGGAAGATAATCATATAACCGCGTATACTTCTCCGACGCCGACGACGCTGTATAAGAGTCCGAAAACGATACTGCCTTTCTTAGTCCGAGAGGTGTTTTACTATATCCTGTATGAGATTGAAAAGTATTATATGCGTATAAACCTGTATGCGGTTATTCTCTGTACAGCCGCTTTTGCAGGCAATCGGTACATCCGATATAAGGAGTTTTTATGTCAAAGAAAGTATTGGTTTTCTTAGCCGAAGGCTTTGAAGAAGTAGAGGCGGTTACGCCTATCGACTATCTGCGCCGGGCTGGAATCGAGGTATGCGCTACTGCAATCGCCGGAAATGCCTCGGTGAAGGGTTCTCACGGCATACCGGTTACAGCGGATTCGTCTGTTTCCGCGCTTTCTCAGCAGGGACGGCTTAACGCGGCTTCTTGGGACGGCGTTCTGCTTCCCGGAGGCATACCGGGCGCGCCTAATCTAGCGGCAAGCACAGAAGTAAACGCTCTGCTTAAAGAAATGTCCGACGCGGGAAAAGCGGTATGCGCCATCTGCGCTTCTCCGGCGGTGGTACTCGCCCCCTTAGGCATCCTTAATGGGCGTCGTTTTACCTGTTTCCCCGGCTTGGAAGAAAAGGTTTCCGGCGCAATCTGGTCGGAAGACCGGGTGGTTATCGACAGGCATATCATCACCAGCCGCGGAGCCGGAACCGCCGCGGAATGGTCGATTGCGATCATCAGCAACCTGCTCGATGAAGCGACGGCGCAAAAAATAGCGAAACAAGTACTGCTTAAAGCCTAACGTCAAAGCCGCGGTTTCCGCCGCGGCTTACTTATACTTTTTCCAGCCTCAAAACCTGAGAAACAGCTATTTAAACCGCTTCTGCATTTTAGACATCATCGACTGAGCCGCGGCGGGATTTTTGTTCATCTTAGTCATCTTCTTCATCATAGTCCGCATTTTCTCGAATTTCTTGATAAGCCGGGCGACTTCCGCTACCGACGTACCGGAACCGCGGGCTATCCGAGAACGACGGGAAGGACCGATAATAAGATGATTCGCCCGTTCCTGCCGAGTCATGGAATTCAAAATCGCTTCCTGCATCTTGAGGTCTTCTTTTTCGATATCCTCTTCGCTGAACTGCCCGGACATACCCGGAATCATATCCAGCATGGACTGAATGGAACCCATCTTTTTTATAGAGCGGAGCTGAGTGAGCCAATCTTCCAGCGTAAAGGTCTCTTTTTCGATTTTCTTAGCTATAGCTTCAGCTTCTTTCTGATCGATTACCGCTTGAGCTTTCTCCACAAGACTCACTACGTCGCCCATGCCGAGAATACGGCTGGCAATCCGGTCGGGATGAAACGGCTCAAAATCTTCAGGCTTCTCCCCAACGCCGATGAACTTGAGGGGCTTTCCCGTAATGGTCTTGAGAGACAGCGCCGCGCCGCCTCGCGTGTCAGAATCAAACTTCGTCAGCGCTACGCCGGTAAGCCCGATTCTCTCGTCAAAGGTCTTGGCAATATCCACCGCGGATTGACCGGTCATGGCATCCGCAACGAGCAGTAACTCGTCCGGCGAAGAGACGGTTTTAAGCCGGGAAAGCTCCGCCATCATAGGCTCATCAATTTGCAACCGCCCGGTGGTGTCTATGATCATGGTGTCAATCATATTTTTCTTTGCCCAGATTACCGCCGCCTTGTAGACGGCGGAACTGTCGGTTGCGCCTTCTTCTTTGTAAACTGGAACGCCGATTTGTTTGCCCAAGACCGCAAGCTGTTCCATAGCCGCAGGACGCACGAGATCGCAGGCCACAAGGAGCGGTTTACGCCCCTCTTTTTTAAGCCTGAAAGCAAGTTTCGCCGAGCTTGTAGTTTTTCCCGAACCTTGAAGCCCCAGCATGAGGATTACCGATAATGTATCAGGTCCTTTTAGACGGAGGTCCTGCTTAGTATCCCCAAGGAACGAGACGAGTTTGTCATGGACTATTTTAATGAACTGCTGTCCGGGGTCTACGGATCGGAGAACCTTTCCGCCTTTTGCCTCTTCTACGGTGGCGTTGATAAACCGGCGGACCACTCTGAGGTTTACGTCCGCCTCGAGAAGCGCCATTTTGATGGCTTCTACCGCGTCATCAATGTTTTTTTCCGTAATCGTCGCCTTCCCGGATATGACTCGGAAAGCGTCTGATATTTTCTGGGTTAATTTCTCAAACATAGCCTGATTGTACCTTATGCCGCAGTTCTTCACAATACTAAAATATGTCTGACACTATATGTCTGACACTATATGTCTGACACTAACGGCGAAATTGAAGCAAAACTATTTATAACAGCATATAAGAGGTATGAGAACACTACGAATATTTATAGAAGGGGCGACATATCATGTTGCCTCGAAAATAGACCACGACGATCCAGCGTTGCGGGAGCCGGAGTTCAAACAAGGCTTCCTAGACTTCGTGGCTAAGGCGAAAAAGCGTTTTTCCTTCGCGTTATGGAACTTTACCATTATGGATAACCATATTCATTTCCTCATCAAGCCCGGACCCGACGCCTCTTTGTCCAAGATAATGCAGTGGATTAAATGTAATTTCGCCAAATGGTGGAACAAAAGGCATGAAATCAAAGGACATCTATGGGGAGAACGGTTCTTTTCGCGGATAATCAAGGATGAGCGGGACTTTGAGCGGGTATCGGAGTATATCGACGAGAACCCTGTGAAGGCAAAGCTGGTAAAAAAGCCGGAACACTGGCGGTTCGGCGGGCTATTTCATCGGCTGAGGCGGATTTTCGGGCTTATCGACAGCCTCACGGACCCCGCGGCATTGTTTGCCGGAAGTGCAATCCTAATACCACATCGGTGTCAGACATTACCTGAGGAACCTTGATACGTTGAATCGCTGTTATGTTTCGGCATTGACAGGGGTTATTTCTTTGGGTATGCTGTCAAAAAGATGAAAACCCTTGTATAAGGTAGGAACATGGAAGCACAACATCGGGTCATTGATATTTTCGACACTACTCTTCGGGATGGCGAGCAGGCTCCCGGATGTAGTATGAATCTACAGGAAAAGCTGGAGGTCGCCCGGCGGCTTGAGCGTTTGGGAGTAACGGTCATCGAAGCCGGATTCCCCGCCTCCAGTCCGGGAGACTTGGAATCGGTTAGAGCCATCGCCGGAATCGTGAAGAACTGTACCGTAGCCGGCTTATGCCGGTGTTTGGAAAGAGACATCGATGCAGGACGAGAGGCGTTATTGAAGGCGGCTCGTCCGCGGATTCACGTTTTTCTCGCTACGTCGCCGATTCATCTGGAGTATAAGCTCAAAATGACGCCGGACCAGATGCTTGAACAGGCGGTTTCGGCGGTTAAATACGCCAAAAAGTTCTGTTCCGATGTGGAATTCTCTGCGGAAGACGCCTCTCGTAGCGAGCCTGACTTCTTATGCCGGGTTTTCAAGTCGGTAATCGACGCCGGCGCGACGGTGGTGAATATCCCAGACACCACGGGGTACGCCATGCCGGAAGAATTCGCTCAACTGGTTCGGTATGTTAAGGAGCATACGGACAATATCGGTCGGGCGAAGATTTCGGTTCACTGCCATAACGACTTAGGGCTTGCCGTAGCGAACACCCTCGCCGCGGTCGCCGCGGGAGCGGATCAGGCGGAGTGCGCGATTAACGGCATAGGCGAGCGCGCGGGAAACGCCTCGCTGGAGGAAATCGTCATGGGACTGCGGGTCAGGCGTGATTTTCTCAAAACGGATACTCGCATTGATACCGCTCAAATCTACGCCGCAAGCCGTCTGGTGAGTCAAGTTACCGGCGTTAAGGTTCAGCCGAATAAGGCGGTAGTAGGAGAAAACGCTTTTGCCCATGAAGCCGGAATTCATCAGCATGGAATTATGGCGAACCGCGCGACCTATGAGATTATGACGCCTGAGTCTATCGGGATTCCTAAAAACCGGATGGTTTTAGGGAAACACTCTGGACGGCACGCCTTTGAAGAGCGGCTTAAAGAGTTGGGATTGAATCTTGAAAACGGCGCGCGGGAAGCGGTTTTCACCCAGTTCAAGACGCTTGCGGATAAGAAAAAAGTCGTCAGCGACCCGGACATCGAGGCGTTGGTGTTAGGCGTCTCTGCCGCGGCGCCTGAAACCTACCGGCTCGACGGATGGGTCGTGAATTCGGGGTCATCCTTTACTTCGATGAGCGCGATTCGGCTTAGACACAAGGACGGCGAAACGCTGGAACAAGCCGCGGTAGGTCATGGACCGATTGACGCGGCATTTAAGGCGATTAACCGCATCATCAAGAAGGAGCCTTCGCTGGAACACTACGAACTGCGGGCAATCACCGGCGGCGAAGACGCACAAGGAGAGACAATGGTACGGATTTCATGGGAAGGACGCCGCCGGAATGGGCGGGGAGTCTCTACGGACGTAATCGAATCGTCGATAAAAGCCTATATCGCCGCGATAAACGCCCTTGAAACATTAGGATAAAGCCGCCCGTCAATGTGCGGCTATTTTTCAATTTTTTTCAATCCGGCATGATTCGAGTTCTTTGAGGCGTTTTTCGTCAACTTTGATGTGCAGATTTTTTTCCTGCGTCGGGATGACCAGCCCTTTAGGTCCGTCCTTCGCGCGGCGGAGAAATTTAACCGGCGTGTAAAACAGATCGCCTTCGCCGTTATTGCGCCCTTTTGAGTAGAAAACCGCCAGATTCCCCGCGTCCAGCAGAATATCCAGCGGAACCGTCTTGCCGGAACGCTGTTTGATAAACACATAAGACCCCGGATAATCCCTCGCGTGAAGCCAAAGATC